>CAXNJD010000331.1:0-3006 GCA_964202545.1 Cypionkella sp. | reverse complement strand
GAACAACCCAACAAAGACTTGTCGTAAGCATCACAGCCTTGCTGAATGCCAAAAACCAAAGGTGCAAGTGTAACCTCAATTAAGGACGTAGCGATCCAAGGCCAACCGCGCAGGCTGACTTTGCGGCTTCGATATCCAGTCTGGCTTGCGTTAGGGCAGGTGCAGCATCAACCAAACCGCGCAGCCGACAGGGCCTGAACCAACCCGCCCTCAAAATCTGGCGCGCGGCCCAGCACCAAATCTGCCAGTAGCCTACTGGCCGCATCGGCGGTTTGAAAGCCGTAACCGCCAAGCCCCGCCGCCCAGAAAAAGCTGGGCTCGCCCGCATCCGCCCCTATCACAGGCACGCGGTCTGGCGCGAATGTGCGCAGCCCCGCCCAAGATGCAAGCAGCCGCGTCACGGGCGCAGTCACCATTGCATCATACCGCGCCAGCCCCTCGGCCAGCACCATATCATCGGCAAAGGCATCGTGCGGTGGCATCGGATGTTCTTCGGCGGGCGAGACGATCAGCGCCCCCGCATCGGGTTTCATATACCACGCCTCGCCCGCACCAAACACCATAGGCCAGAGCGCCACTTCCATGCCCTGCGGTGCAGGAATGCGCGCCATCGACCTGCGCAAAGGGACAATGCCCTTGGCCTCAACGCCCGCCATCTGCGCCACATCATCCGCCCAAGGGCCCGCCGCATTAATAACCATCTCGCCCGAAAAACGCCCCCGCGCGGTTTCGGCCAGCCATTTGCCCCCAGTGCGGCGCAGTGCCGTCACCCCCGCTTTTGCAATAATCTGCGCCCCATGCGCGCGCGCTGTTTTGGTGAAATCAGCGATCAGCAAATCGGTGTCGATATCCCACGCATGTGACCCATAACCTGCATAGGCCACGGTTTCGGGGTTCAAAATGGGCACCATCGCGCGGGCCGCATCCACATCCAACGGCGCAAGGTTCATATCGGCGCAGTCATGGTCAAACTGCGCGCGGTTGTCCTGCCCCGCCACAATCATCAACCCGCGCGGGGCTAAAAGGTTTGGCATAGCGCGAAAGAAATCACCCGACGCCAGCGACAGCGCCACCACGGGCGGCAACCCATAATGCGGCTCGTACAGCGCGGCCGAACGGCCAGAGGCATGATAGGCAAGGTTATCCTCACCCTCTAGCAGCGTGACCTTGGCATGGGGCGCAAGACGGGCTGCAGCAGAAATCCCCGCAATACCGCCGCCGATAATTAGAACATCACTCATGCTTCTTCGCTGCGGTCAGTGGCGGCGGGCGGGGTGGTTGACAGCGCCGTGATTCGCGCCAAAAGATCAGGCGGCAGCATCACGCTCAGCGCCTTCAGCGATGGGGCAAGCTGCCCCGCATCGCGGGCCGAGATAATCGGGCAAACCCCGCGGGCCATGACCCATGCCACCGCCAGCGTGGGGGCCTCAATCCCCACTTCGCGTGCTAAACGCGCCAACCCTGCCGCCGTTTCATGCGCTGCAAGGGCACTATAACGTGCATTATAGCGCGAATCCTCTGCCAATCTGCCAGCGCCGCCCGCCGCATATTTCCCCGTCAGCAGCCCGCCGCCCAGCGGCGAATAGCTGTACACAGCAATGCCCTGATCAGCGGCCATTGGCAAAATTTCCACCTCTGCCTGCCGTTTCACAAGGTTATACATCGGCTGAATTGCATCTATCTTGGTGCCCATCCGCGCCGCAACCGCCTGCGCCTTCATCACCGCCCAAGCTGGAAAGTTTGACAGGCCAATATGGGCGATCAGCCCACGCGATTGAAAATCGGCAAATGTTTCAATGGTTTCTTCCAGCGGCGTATCTGGGTCATATCGGTGCAGATATAGCAAATCTACCGAATCCATCCCCAACCTGCGGCGCGATCCGTCAAATTGCGCCGTCATATTCGCGCGCCCGCCGCCGCCCACATAGCCCACCTTCGTGGCGATATACAGACGCCCTCGGTGTGCTGCGGCCAAGGCCCCTAGTATGGTTTCCGAAGCGCCCTCATTATACCCACAAGCGGTATCAAAATGTGTCAGCCCCGCGCCAAGGCAGGCTTCAAACATCGCCGCCGACGCCGCCTCATCTGCGCGCCCGCCAAATTGCATTGTGCCAAAGGCCATTCGAAATGATGATATGTTTTCCATGCCCCAACCTGCCATGCCGCAGCAAAACAAAAAAGCCCCCAGCTTCCTAACTCCATAAATATCTCGGGGGGGAGCGCAGCGAAGACTTGCGAAGTTCCTTCGCAAGTTTGCGGGCTGGCCCCCCTGCCATCCTATCCTTTTGTCACTCTCTTCAGCTTGTTATTCCCATCGCCTCCATCGCCAGCTTTTCATAAAACGGCTCGGACGTGCCTTTTTTGATCTTGCCCAACGCAAAAGGCCCGCCAGTTACGGGCGGGCCTTTCTTTCTTATCGAAGCTATCGCCTTACTGCGGAATTTCGCCCGTGATGCCTTCAACATAGAAGTTCATGCCAGCAAAATCGCCATCTGTTGCCACTTGGCCATCGGCCAGCCAAACACTGCCGTCTTGCTTGTTGATGGGGCCAGTGAACGGGTGGTACGTGCCCGCGATGATGTCGTCACGCACCTTTTCAGCTGCGGCCTTCACATCATCAGGAACCCCCGTGATCTCGCCAATGCCAACGGCGCCTTGGGCCAAACCATCCCAGCTGTCTTGGCTTTCCCATGTGCCATCCATCACCGCTTGGATGCGCTTAATGTAATAAGCTTCCCAGTTATCGATGATTGAGGAAACGCGCGGGCTAGGCTTATACTCTTCCATATCGCGCGCCTGACCAAAGCCGATCACACCGGGTGTTTTTGCTGCCAGCGCCAGCGGCGCTGTCGTGTCGGTGTGCTGAAAAATCACGTCCACGCCCTGATCAATCAGGGCCTGCGCAGCATCTGCCTCTTTGGCAGGATCATTCCAGGTGAAGGCCCATACGATAGCCATCTCCACATTTGGGTTCATCTTTTTGGCGTGCAAATAAGACGAGTTAAT
>CAXNJD010000330.1:0-3014 GCA_964202545.1 Cypionkella sp. | reverse complement strand
ACCATATTGCGGTGCTGCGCCCTCATGCGTGGCTGATGGTGGGGCACTGCGCGGGCCTGCGCAACAGCCAGTCTTTGGGCGATTTCTGCTTGGCTCATGCTTACTTACGCGAAGATCACGTTCTGGACGATGATCTGCCCATTTGGGTGCCCATCCCCGCGCTGGCCGAAATTCAGATTGCCCTGCAAGAGGCGGTGGCAGATGTGACGCAGCTTGAGGGATACGAGCTGAAGCGCATTATGCGCACGGGCACAGTGGCCACGATTGATAACCGCAATTGGGAATTGCGCGACCAGTCTGGCCCCGTGCGCCGCCTGTCCCAAAGCCGCGCCATTGCGCTGGATATGGAAAGCGCCACGATTGCGGCCAATGGGTTTCGGTTTCGCGTACCTTACGGCACGCTTTTGTGTGTTTCGGACAAACCTTTGCACGGCGAATTGAAGCTGCCCGGCATGGCGACCGACTTTTACAAAACCCAAGTCAGCCGTCATCTGCAAATCGGCATTCGCGCGATGGAGCGTCTGCGCCAAATGCCCATTGGGCGCATTCACAGCCGCAAGTTGCGCAACTTTGAAGAGACAGCGTTCTTGTAATGTGAACAATAGGCTTGCCAAAGGGCGAAAAATGCTTGCAAATAACCTTGTTTTTGGCAAAAGCAACCACATCGCCCGAAATGGGCATACAACTGGCCGCAACTTAACGTTGGCCCCAAACGAGGGAAGAATTAGAACATGTCGACCGCAATGACCAAATCGCAACTGGTGGCCGCAATTGCAGACGCAATGGGCAGCGATAAGAAAACCGCAACTGCCGCCTTGACCGCTGTGGCAGACGTTGTATCGCGCGAAGTGGCACAGGGCGGCGCTGTGACCCTGCCTGGTTTGGGCAAAATGGCATGCCGTGCGCGCCCCGAGCGCCAAGTGCGTAACCCAGCCACGGGTGAAACCATGACCAAGGCTGCGGATAAATCGGTGAAATTCTCGATCGCGAAAAGCCTGAAAGACATTGTGAACGGCTAATCGCTGGATCGGTTCCAAGACTAGAAAGGGTCGCCTACGGGCGGCCCTTTTTGCATCCATACAAACGGGCAGGGGCGGCAAATGGACAAGCGGGCAATCGCGATGGGCGTGGCGTTTTCGATTATGTGGTCATCTGCCTTTGCTACGGCGCGCATTTTGATGGCAGGCGCGCCGCCATTTCTAACGTTAACGGCGCGTTTTGCGATATCGGGCTTGATCGCGGTGCTTATTGCGCGCGCTTTAGGGCAAAGTTGGCGGCTGGACAAGCAGACGGCGCGGTCGGTCATTATCTTTGGCTTATGCCAAAATGCGCTGTATTTGGGGCTGAACTTTCTGGCTATGCAAAAGATCGAGGCATCATTGGCGGCGATTGTCGCCTCGTCTATGCCGTTGCTGGTCGCGCTGCTGTCATGGGCATTTCGCGGCGAGCGGATGGGGGCTTTGGGCATTGCGGGGCTGATTGCAGGCTTTGCAGGCGTGGCGCTGGTGATGGGCAGCCGCATCTCTGGTGGCGCAGATGGCGCGATGGTGCTGGCCTGCATTGCGGGGGCAGGCGCGCTGGCGGTGGCAACATTGACGGTTGGGTCAGCATCGAAGGGCGGCAATTTGCTGATGATTGTGGGTTTGCAGATGTGGGTAGGCGCGGGCGCGCTGGGCATTGTCTCGGCGCTGTTTGAGACCCCGGTAATCCAGCACAGCCCTGCGCTGTGGGCGGCATTTATCTATCAGCTTTTGATCCCAGGTCTTGCCGCTACGCTGATTTGGTTCGCATTAGTCGGGCGCATTGGGGCAATCAAGGCGTCTGCCTTTCACTTTTTGAACCCTGCTTTTGGCGTAATTATTGCCGCGCTCTTGCTTGGTGAACATATCGGCCCTGTCGATATTCTGGGCGTGGTTGTTGCCGCTTTGGGAATTTTGGCTGTGCAGCTTTCTAAACTGCGCAAAACGCCTCTTATCGCTTAGCCAATGGTTTTGCGGCGGCCTGCCCGCCCAGATATGGCCACAGTTGGGGCGGGCTTTGCCACAGTTTTGCCATGATTGGCGCAAGAAAAGGCGCCAAAATCAACAGCCTGTAGCGAAAAAGGCGCAATTCTGGTGCGATTGTGGAATAAGAACGACCAAATGGCGCACATTCTATACTAAGGGCTAGAATTGTGACGCAAGCTGAGTTAGATTGAACGCAATGCCCCCGACAGTGGGGTTGGAACGAGCAAAACGTACCAAACACATAAGTTTGGACATGAGGCGGAGCAGTACAATGGTGTCAGCGATCAATTTCGCTGTCCGCACTTCCGCGGGCAGTACGCAACTGGGTTCGGTTGCAGGTGAAGGACAAAGTAATTTGATTGCCGTTCAACCTGGGCAAAGCGTTTCGCTTAACCTCAGCCCTGGTTCAGTGGTGTCGTACACGCAGCAAGGCAGCGATCTGATCGTGCAGCTGATGGACGGGCGCACGGTTGTGCTGTCTGGCTATTTCGCAGCGCCAGAGGGGGCAGACAACAAGCTTTATCTGTCTTCAAACGATCAGATTGTTGAAGTACGCGTCGCTGACGGTGTTGACGGCGTATTGTTCGCTGATTACGGCCCTATGGAAACCATGGAAAAGTGGAGCCCGCTGGATAACCTGCGTTTTTCAGAGGCGGATGTTTTGAATGATGCGCTGGTCGCCTCGAACGAGCCGGCTGGCATGGCGACGCTGGTGCCCGGTTTGCTGGCCGGTGGCGGTGCCGCTGCGGGTCTCGGTGGGCTTGGCACGGCTGCCGCCTTGGCGGGCGGCGCTGCGTTGATAGGTGGCGGCGGCGGCAATAATGGCGGCGGCAACGGCGGCGGTGGCGGCGGCTGCGGAGGCAATAACGGCGGCGGTGGCGGTGGCGGCGGTGGCGGTCATACGCCGCCTGCAATCGATCCACGCGGGACGACCACTGTCACAACAAACACCAACAACCCTAGTGTTGTCGTATCGGGCACTGGTCACCCAGGCGATACAGTGGCGGT
>CAXNJD010000329.1:0-3016 GCA_964202545.1 Cypionkella sp. | reverse complement strand
CCGCGCCGCGCTGCAAGTCGCCTCAAATCCCTGTCTGATCTTGCAAATCTTGATCAAGGGTCAGCGTGCAATCGGCCACGCGCAGCAACCGCGCCCAAACCGCAGCAAAGGCAGTGGTATCGCCACGCTCTAGGCAGATGGCCAAATCTTGCGCCACCAGTGATAAGGTTTTCAGCCCCAAGTTCTGTGCCATCCGATCCAACCGCTTTAGGCGGCGCAGCAAATCACCCATTTGATGCTGCGCGAGTCGTTCGGCTAATTGGGCCATTTGCAGCGCAAGTTCGCCCAAAGCGCGGGTCACCACCTGATCGGCGGCCTGCGATGACAGATTGCGATATATCGAAGATATCTGTTCAAGATCTAGTCTTGGGTTTTCTCTTGGCTTTAGTGCCAAAACAACTGCCCTGCTCATAGTTTACCCCGTAGTTAACACCCATCTCCCATTTTGCGGGCAACGAGTGAACAAAAGGTTGATAACGCATATGGAAATGCGCCCCATTTTCTGCAATTGCAGAGGGGCAGGCAGCCAAGCTGAACAAGGACGACACAATGCACCCCTTCAAACCCTTGCCCAGCTATTTGGTACAACGTTTTCAAGGCTGGCGTGCTACCGCATATGCCGAAAACAAGGCATGGTATCGTCGCCTTGCCGAGGGGGGGCAGCACCCGCGCGCGATGGTGATTTCCTGCTGCGATAGCCGTGTGCATGTCACGTCTATTTTTGGCGCGGATGAGGGCGAATTTTTTATCCACCGCAATGTTGCCAACCTAGTGCCGCCGTATAATCCTGACGGCGAATATCACGGAACCTCTGCTGCGGTGGAATATGCGGTGACGGGGTTGAAGGTGGCACATATTGTGGTGCTCGGCCATTCTAACTGCGGCGGGGTCAAGGGGTGCCATGATATGTGCAGCGGCCATGCCCCAGAATTGGAACAAAAATCCAGCTTTGTTGGCCGGTGGATGGATATTCTTCGGCCCGGATTTCAGCGCGTAGCGCATTTGCCTGCGGGCGAAATTCTGCCCGCTTTGGAGAAACAGGCCGTGCTGACAAGCCTTGAAAACCTGATGAGTTTTCCCTTTATACGAAACGCAGTAGAGGGTGATCTGCTAACGCTGCACGGGCTTTGGACTGATACTGGTAAGGGCGAGTTGCATCAATACGACGCCGCGCGCGATGAGTTTACCGCGATTTAAACTTTGAAACACGACTGACGATCCAACCCTTGGCCAGAAAGTAAAGACCATGGATTTCTTCGCCCTAGCCGCGCAAAACCTCATGACCCCGATGATACTATGCTTTGCGTTGGGCCTTGCCGCCGCACTGGCGCGGTCTGACCTGACTGTGCCCGAAGCTATGGCCAAGGCGATGTCGCTGTATCTGCTGTTTGCTATTGGCTTTAAGGGCGGGGTTTCGGTGGCAAGTCATGGCCTAGATGCCAGCCTTGGGCTTAGCCTATTGGTTGGGGTAATCTTGTCTTTCGCGCTGCCCGTCATTGCTTATGCCCTGCTGCGCGTTATGACGCAGCTTTCGGCATTGGATGCCGCAGCCGTATCGGCGCATTACGGCTCAATCTCAATCGTGACTTTTGTGACCGCGACCACAGTTTTGGCGGGACGCGGGATTGAAGCCGAAGGTTACATGGTTGCCGTTGCAGCCGCGATGGAAGCACCCGCGATTGTATCTGCACTGTGGCTGGTCGCGCGGTCGGGCGCTGGGCCGCGCATGGATGCGCGGCTGTGGCGCGAGATTTTGCTGAACGGGTCTATCGTGCTGCTGGTCGGGTCTTTCCTGATTGGCGCAGTTACAGGCGAAGGTGGTATGACGCGAATTGAAAGCTTTATCATCTCGCCGTTCCAAGGTGTGCTTTGCTTGTTCCTATTGGATATGGGGCTGGTTGCGGGGCGGGGGATGCGGGGGGCCAAGAGCAACTTGGGTTTTGGCGCGCTGGCATTTGGGGTGCTGATGCCAATAATCGGGGCTGTTTTTGGCCTTGGCGGGGCACTGATTCTTGGCCTGTCGGTAGGCGGCGCGGCGCTGATGATGACGCTTGCGGCATCGGCAAGCTATATCGCCGTTCCCGCTGCCATGCGCGTGGCCCTGCCCGAAGCAAACCCTAGCGTCTATTTGACCCTATCTCTGGGCGTGACCTTTCCCTTTAACCTTGTGATTGGCATTCCGACCTATGTCGCCATTGCCCTAGCCGTGATCGGAGGATGACCCATGCAAATGCACCCCGCCAAACGTGTTGAAATCATCATCGAAGCCCCGATGGAGGCGCGTCTTACCGAGGCGCTGACCGAGGCAGGCGTTACAGGCTTTACCATTTTGCCTGTACTGGGCGGATCGGGCCGTTCTGGCCAGTGGTCGCGCGAGGGGCAGGTGGGCCGCAGCGGCATGGTTTCGGTTGTTTGCATCATAAAACCTGATCGGCTGGACACTTTGCTCGACGCAGCATTTGCCGTGGTGCAGCGCCATATCGGTGTGGTAACGGTGACCGATGCGCATGTACTGCGGGCTGAACGATTTTAGCGCGAATTGGGGATTGGCGATGTCGGAAAGCAAACAGCAGGTATACACGCTGGTCGTAGAAGTGGGCCGCAAAGACGGTGACGGGTTGCCGCCCAAATCCACTGGCGCAGCCCTGATGTGCTATGCCAGCGGTGTGGACGAGGCCGAAGCCGTGCGCGAAACTGTGGCCATTCTAAAACAGGCCGATTTGGCCCCGCTGGATGTGTCGGGCTATGGCACCTTGGAAGAGCGACTGAAAAACGGCGATGAAATTGACGATGAAGAACGCACGCTTATGCAGCGCGCGTTAGATGAAAACTCGGTCATCATTGCGCAAATGACGCCTTTCTTTGATGATCCAAAAGGCGGGCCTAAATCGTGAAATTTCTTGACCGAAACGATCCGTTCTTTCGCAAAACGTGGGTACGGGTTGTGTCCGTAGCACTACCCGCCTTTTGGGCGTTGCTGGAATTTTATCTGCAAAATGCCTGTTGGGGCCTGCTG
>CAXNJD010000328.1:0-3024 GCA_964202545.1 Cypionkella sp. | reverse complement strand
GTTACGAGTGCCCACGAAGCCGTGCCAAGATGCGCTGTGCAGTTGCCCGCGATGGGCTATTTGGCCTAAACGCCATGGCGCAGATTAGGCCCCAAATCGCCCCCGCCAAAACCTGCCAAATGTCATGCGCGCCAGATTCGATGCGCGACGCCCCCGTAAACCCTGCCGCCAATATCACCGCGCTTTGCGCGATAGGCGATCCTGTCAGGCAGCTTTGTACCAAAGTTGCCGCGCCAAAGGTGGCGGTAGATGTATGGCCCGACGGAAACCCGTCCAGTCCGCCGCGTGGCCGCTGCGCAATTTCCGCATCGCCCAGCCCGCGCTTGGTGCCATGCAGGCCCACAAAATGCACTGCGTAACGCCCGAAATAGGCCAGCCCCTGCCCATTGGCAATCTGACAGCCCAGCGCCAACAGCGGTAGGGCGACTTGGTAATTATCGCCGTATTTCTCAACCTCGCGCGGGGTGACCAGCGTGACCAACGCCAAAACAGCCAAAACCGCCTGCGCGCGGCGCAGCGGGGTTAATTTGCGCATCAGGCGCTTAAGGGCGTATTTGCCTGTCACGCCCGTCGCCCCATCACCGCCACGCCCAGCACCTTTAGCACCTTGGCCTCGATATGGGCCGCGTCCATGCCCGCCACTTCATACATCCGCTCTGGGCTGGCTTGGTCGATGAAGATATCGGGCAGAACCATGGAGCGGAATTTCAGGCCGCGATCGAACACGCCCTCATCGGCCAAAAGCTGCGCGACATGGCTGCCAAATCCGCCCACCGCGCCCTCTTCAATCGTGATCAACGCCTCATGGCTGCGGGCCAGCGAAAGGATCATTTCGCGGTCCAGCGGTTTGGCAAAGCGGGCATCGGCGATGGTGGGGGTAATGCCGCGCGCGCCCAGCGCCTCGGCGGCCTTTTGTACCTCGCTCAGGCGCGTACCAAATGACAGCAGCGCCACGCGCGCGCCTTGCGCCATGATGCGGCCCTTGCCAATTTCTAAGGGTGCGCCGCGCGCGGGCATCTCTACCCCCACCCCCTCACCGCGCGGATACCGAAACGCAATCGGCCCATCATTATGCGCCGCCGCCGTGGCAACCATATTCACCAACTCCGCTTCATCCGCCGCCGCCATCACCACCATACCGGGCAGGTTGGCAAGGAAGGCCACATCAAAAGCCCCAGCATGAGTGGCCCCATCCGCCCCCACCAGACCCGCGCGATCAATCGCAAATCGGACGGGCAAGCGTTGAATGGCAACGTCATGCACAACTTGGTCATAACCGCGCTGCAAAAACGTCGAGTATATCGCGCAGAACGGCTTCATCCCCCCCGCCGCCAGCCCCGCTGCAAAAGTCACCGCGTGCTGCTCGGCAATGCCCACATCAAAGCTGCGGGCAGGAAAGCGGGCGGCGAATTTATCAAGGCCCGTGCCATCGGGCATAGCGGCTGTCACGGCCACAATGCGCGGGTCCGCTTCGGCCTCGGCAATCAGGGCACGGGCAAAAGTGGCGGTATAACTAGGGGCATTGCTGGGCGCTTTCACCTGCTCGCCTGTCAGTACATCGAACTTGGCCCGCGCATGGCCGCGATCTGATGCCGCTTCAGCGGGGGCGTAACCCTTGCCCTTTTTGGTTAGCACATGCAGCAGCACTGGCCCCGTCGCGCGGGCGTACAGCGTGCGCAGCACAGGCAGCAACTGATCCAAATCATGCCCATCAATCGGGCCAACGTAAGAAAAGCCAAGGCTTTCGAACAGCGTTCCACCCACCGCCATGCCCTTAAGCATATCTTTGGCGCGCTTGGCCCCTTCTTGCAAAGGCTCTGGCAACAGCGACACAAACCCCTTCGCCGCCGCCTTTAGATCGTGCATCGGCGCTTCGGCATAAAGGCGCGACAGATAGGTTGACAGCGCGCCCACAGGCGGGGCAATCGACATTTCGTTATCGTTCAGCACCACAAACATGCGCCGCCCCAAATGGCCAGCATTGTTCATCGCCTCAAACGCCATACCAGCCGACATTGACCCATCGCCAATCACGGCCACAGCGTCCCCTGCATCCCCGCCCAGTTCTGCCGCCATAGTAAAGCCCAGCGCCGCAGAAATCGAAGTGCTAGAATGGGCAGCACCGAACGGATCATAGGGGCGTTCACTGCGCTTGGTAAAGCCTGACAGCCCACCCTCGCTGCGCAAGCTGCGAATGCGGCCGCGCCTGCCCGTCAGAATTTTGTGCGGATAGCATTGATGCCCTACATCCCAAATAATCTTATCGCGCGGGGCGTTGAACACGGCATGCAGCGCCACCGTCAACTCCACGACACCAAGACCCGCGCCCAAATGCCCGCCGGTCACCGACACTGCCGAAATCGTCTCGGCCCGCAACTCCCCCGCAAGCTGATGCAAATCGCGGTCGGATAACGCGCGCAGATCGGATGGAAATGTCACACGATCCAGCATCGGGGTTTTGGGATGGTCGGTCATATCACTCTCTTAACTTCTGCGCGAAATGGTAAAACGGGCGGCCTCAATCAGCAACTGCGCCGCATCGCCATAGGTGGCCAGCGCCGCCTCGGCACTGGCCACCAACTGCGCGGCCCGCGCGCGCGCGCCGTCCAGCCCCAGCAAGGATACGAACGTCGCCTTGCCCGCACCCGCATCCTTTTGCAGCCGTTTGCCTGCGGTGGCCTCATCGCCGGTGACATCCAAAATGTCATCGGCGATTTGAAAGGCAAGGCCCAGCGCAGCGGCATAGGCGCGCAGCGGGGCCAAATCTTGGCCCGCCATCCGCCCGCCCGCCATAGCCGACCATTCAATCAGCGCCCCCGTCTTGCCCGCTTGCAATGCCGTAATCTCATCCAGCGTTAGCGGCGCAGGGGCCGTTTCGGCGGCAATATCCAAAGCCTGCCCCAGCACCATGCCTTCTGCCCCTGCAGCAATGGCAAGGCTGCGCGCCAAGTCAAGACGCACCTCGGCAGGCCCAATTTCCGGCGCGCAGACCACCTCAAACGCCAGCGTTTGCAGCGCGTCCCC
>CAXNJD010000327.1:0-3035 GCA_964202545.1 Cypionkella sp. | reverse complement strand
GCCCACGCCTTGGGTTATGCCAGCTTTGCCGATTATAAACTTGCCCCTGAAATGGCCAAAAACCCCGCCCGCGTGCGCGATTTGCTGATGGCGGTTTGGGCGCCCGCGCGCGAAAAGGCGCTGCAAGATGCCGCCGTTTTGGAAGATATGCTGCACCAAGATGGGCAAGCTGGCCCACTAGAGCCGTGGGATTGGCGGTATTATTCCCGCATTCGCAAGGCGCAACTGCATGATCTGGACGAGGCTGCGCTGAAATCCTACTTCTCGCTAGATGCGATGCTGACCGCGCAGTTCGATTGCGCCACCCGCCTGTTCGGGCTGGAATTTGCGCCGCTAAACACGCCGCTTTACCACCCCGATGCCCGCGCGTGGGAAGTCACCTGCAAGGGCGAACATATCGCCGTTTTTATAGGGGACTATTTCGCGCGGCCATCAAAACGGTCAGGCGCGTGGTGTTCGGCCCTGCGATCCCAGCGCAAACTGGGCGGCGATCAGCGCCCCGTCGTGATTAACGTATGCAACTTTGCCAAAGGCGCGCCAGCCCTTTTGTCACATGACGATGCGCGCACACTGTTTCACGAATTTGGCCATGCCCTGCATCAAATGCTATCGAATGTGACCTATGGCTTTATCTCGGGCACATCGGTGGCGCGTGATTTTGTCGAACTGCCATCTCAGCTTTATGAACATTGGCTGGACGTGCCCGAAGTGCTGGAAAAACACGCGCGGCACGTTGAAACAGGCGCGCCGATGCCGCGCGATATGCTGGATCGATTGCTAAATGCTGGCACCTACGACCAAGGCTTTGCCACGGTAGAATTCATCGCCTCTGCCATGGTTGATCTGGCTTTCCATCAAGGCGATGCGCCCGCCGATCCGATGCAAATGCAGGCGCAGGTGCTGGATAATCTGGGGATGCCCCGCGCCATTGTCATGCGCCACGCAACCCCACATTTCGCCCATGTCTTTACTGGGGACGGATACTCTAGCGGCTATTACAGCTATATGTGGTCAGAGGTGATGGACGCAGACGCCTTTGCCGCCTTTGAAGAAGCAGGCGATGCGTTCGATCCCGCCACGGCGCAGCGATTGGAACAATTCATCTTATCCGCAGGTGGCAGCGAAGAGGCGGATTTGCTTTACACCAAATTTCGCGGTAAAATGCCGGGGGTTGAACCGCTGCTGAAAGGGCGCGGTTTGTTGGTGGCATGATGGAACGGGCAATGATCACAGATGTCGACGATTATTTCCGCGATGGCTGCGGGCGCTGCGACCGGTTTGCTTCGCAGGGTTGTTCGGCCAGACTTTGGACACAGGGGTTGGCCGACTTGCGCGCGCTGTGCCTTGGCGCGGGGCTGATAGAAACCGCAAAATGGGGCCATCCGACCTATATGCATGCAGGCCGCAACATAGCGATTTTTGGCGCGCGTCGCGCTGATATGCGGCTTACCTTTTTCAACGCCTCCCTGCTGCGCGACACTGAAGGCGTTTTGGAAAAACAAGGGCCAAACACACAAAATCCTGATATGATCTGCTTCCGCAGCAATAGCGAGGTGGCCGAAAAAGCCCCCATCATCACCGCCTATCTGACCGAGGCGATGGGTTATGCATCGGCAGGCATTGTGCCCGAAAAGACCCCTCGCGAGGTGGAAATGCCCCCCGAACTGATCGAAGCCTTGGATTTTGATCCAGACCTTGCCGAAGCCTTTGCTGCCTTAACCCCGGGGCGGCAAAAATCATGGGCCTTTCATCTGAACACAACGCAAAACCCTGCCACGCGGGTTGCCCGCATTGCTCGCGCGCGGGGAAAGATTCTGGCAGGCAAGGGCGCGCTAGAACGGTAGTCAGGGGGCCAGCCCCCTCGCTGCGCTCACCCCCTGGGATATTTGGGCCAATGTGAAAGCGATTTCATTTTGGCATAAATACCTTTGCCGAAGGCTTGCCTGCCTGGCGCATTTGGCTGGGCGGTTTTCCATAGTGGCGCTGAAAGGCGCGCGACAGCGCCGAGGCGGATGCGAACCCGCAGCGCAGCGCCACTTCGGCCAAAGGGTGGCGCGTGTCGGTCACCATCCGTTTGGCTGCTTGCAATCGCAAAGATTGGCCATAGGCGGCGGGGCTGACGCCCAGATTTTGCTGGAAAAGCTGTTCTAACCTGCGCGCGGTTAGCCCGCAGTGGCGGGCGATTTCGGCGGCGGGTTCGGGGCTGTCCAGCCGTGCCTCCATCCGTGCAATGGCGGCAGCTACGCGCGGGTCTAGCCGCAGATCAGGCGGCGGACGGACGGCGGCCTGCGCCACTTGCGGCTCGCCTCCCGCGCGGGCAGATGTGATAAAACTGGCGGCCACTTGCAGCGCCAAGGCCGCACCGTGGCGCGCGCGGATCAGATGCAGCATCAGATCGGCGGCGGGGGCGGCCCCGCCAGCGGTAAAGCGGTTGCGATCAATCACGAAACGGTCAGGGACAACTTCGGTTTCGGGATGGGCGGCGGCGAAATCTTCGGCATCTTCCCAATGCACCGTGGCGCGGTAGCCGCCCAGCAGACCCGCCCGCGCCAGCACCCATGCGCCTGCGTCAATCCCGCCGATGGCCGCAAATCGCGGCCCCATCCGCGACAGATCGCGGATCACATCGCGCCCTGCCCCCTGCCACTGGGCAAAGCCTGCAATCACAACCAGCGCATCGGCGCCCTTGGCCTGCGCCAGCCCGCCATGGCTGGGCAGTTCGATACCGCAAGTCAACGGCACTGCCGCGCCATCTGGCGATACGATCCGCCAGCGATAGGCATCACGCCCCAAATGGCGGTTGGCTGCGCGCATCGGGTCAAGTGTCGAGGCGACCTCGAGGATAGACGATTGCGGTAGCACCAAAATCGCCAGCGTCAGGGGCGCATTTGCCGTGGCAAAAATTGTTTCGCTTTTTGTCATATCTATTTCGTAAACGGGCAAGCATGGCCCTGCAAGCGGCTTATGGTAGGCGCAATAGGTTAGGGAGGATGCCATGCCACTTGCGATGAACCGCGATGTTTTTATCACCTGCG
>CAXNJD010000326.1:0-3057 GCA_964202545.1 Cypionkella sp. | reverse complement strand
GCCAAATTCGCAAAACATCACAACTGCCACGAAGTACAAAGGGTTGGTGACCAGTGCCGAGGCTGAAACCACCAACGCCGAAAACCCAAAGCCTGAATAGCCGCGCACGAAGGCTGCAACCAAAAAGACCCCCCCCATGAACAGCGCCTGCATGGGGGAAAGGTCAAAGGGAAGGTTCATTCGGCAGCCATATCCGCCGCAGAAATGCCTGCCACGGCGACAGGTTTTTTCATGGCGTCGCGGCGGAACGGCTCGCCCAATTCCTGATTGATCATCGCTTCGATCAGGGTGGTCTTGCCTGCCTTTTGATCTTCAATCGCCTGCTTTAGCGCCGCCGTCAGTTCTTCCATCGTGCGGGCAACCACGCCTTGCAGCCCGCAGGCGCGCGCAATGCCCGCATAAGAGACTTGGGTATCAAGTTCGGTGCCAACGAAGTTATCATCATACCATAGGGTCGAATTGCGCTTTTCCGCGCCCCATTGAAAATTGCGGAACACCACTTGGGTCACGGCGGGCCATTCGGGGCGGCCAATCGCGGTGAGTTCCGTTACCGCAATGCCAAAGGCGCCGTCCCCTGAAAATCCCACAACTGGCACATCGGGGCAGGCGATTTTTGCACCGACCACAGCGGGAAGGCCGTAACCACAGGGGCCAAACAGACCCGGGGCCAGATATTTGCGCCCTTCGTCAAAGCTGGGGTAAGCATTGCCAATGGCGCAGTTGTTGCCAATGTCAGACGAAATTATCGCCTCGCGCGGAAGGGCTGCTTGGATTGCGCGCCATGCCATGCGGGGGCTCATCCAATCTGGCTTGGCCGCGCGGGCGCGCTGGTTCCATGTTGTGCCCTCATCATCATCTTCGTGATCCATCGAAGACAGCGCCTGCGCCCAAGCCGATTTGGTCTGCGCGATGGTGGCGCGGCGCGCGTCGCGGCCTGCGTCGCCTGCAAGGGGGGTAAGGCGCGCCAAAATCCCGCGTGCAACAGGGCCAGCATCACCAACAATACCGACCGTCACAGGTTTGGTCAGGCCAATGCGGGCGGGGTTAATATCAACTTGGATGATCTTGGCGCTGGTTGGCCAATAGTCCAGCCCGTATCCAGGCAGGGTGGAAAACGGATTAAGCCGAGTGCCAAGGCACAGCACCACATCGGCCTGTTTGATCAGCTCCATCGCGGCCTTGCTGCCATTGTATCCCAAAGGGCCAACGAACAGCGGGTGGTTGGCGGGGGCTGCATCATTGTGCTGATAGCCCACGCAAACAGGCGCATCTAGGCGTTCAGCCAGCGCCATTGCATCGGGAATGGCCGCGCCCAAAACCACGCCTGCGCCGTTTAGAATAACGGGGAACTTTGCGGATGACAGAAGTTCCGCCGCCTGCGACAGCGCCGCGTCGCCGCCCGACGGGCGTTCAAATTCGACCACGGCAGGCAGGTTAATATCAATCACCTGCGTCCAATAATCGCGCGGCATATTGATTTGGGCGGGGGCACTCGCGCGGCGGGCGTTTAGGATCACGCGGTTTAGCACCTCGGCCACGCGGGACGGATCGCGCACCTCTTCTTGATAGGCGACCATATCTTTGAACAGGGCCATCTGTTCGACCTCTTGGAAGCCGCCCATGCCAATGGTTTTGTTGGCCGCTTGGGGGGTGACCAGCAGCAAGGGCGGGTGGTTCCAGTAGGCGGTTTTGACAGCGGTGACAAAATTGGTAATGCCTGGGCCGTTTTGCGCGATCATCATCGACATGCGGCCAGAGGCGCGGGTGTAACCATCGGCCATCATCCCGCCCGATCCTTCATGGGCGCAATCCCAGAAATTGATCCCCGCCCGCGGGAACAAATCGGAAATCGGCATAAAGGCCGAACCGATAATGCCAAAAGCATCGGTGATCCCGTGCATTTGCAGCACTTTGACAAAGGCTTCTTCGGTGGTCATTTTCATTGGGCGCACTCCTGTTTGGCGGCACCATATGCTTTGCCGCGCGTGGGGCTTAGGGCCAGTGTGTTTTGCGTGGTAAGGCCAGCTAAGCCTTAATCGCCTTGGCAATCCGCGCAATGCCTTCTGGTATCTTTGCGGGCGCGATTGATGAATACCCCAGCCGATAAAACTGCCCTTGCGGGCGGGCAGGGTCAAAGAATGACTTACCTGCTTCGATCAGCACACCATCCCCGCGCAGGCGCAGCGCCAGCGCCTCGGTATCCACGCCTTGCGGCGCGCGCATCCAAAAGCTAGACCCGCCAAAGCCGCCCTGCCCTGCCACGGACAGCCCCGCTTCGGCAATGGAATCCGCCATGATCTGACGGCGGCGTTTATAGGCCGCACGCATACGGTTGATCAGCGCGTCATAATGGCCCAGCGATAGGAAATAGGCCACGGTGCGCTGAATATGTCCGGGCGGATGGCGCAGCAGCATCAGGCGCAGGGCGCGGGCCTCGCGGATAAAACTGGCGGGGCCCACCAGATAGCCAAGTCGCATCCCTGGAAAGACCGATTTAGAAAAGGAACCCACATAAATCACCCGCCCGTCGCTATCGAGCGATTTAAGCGCGGGCGAGACGGGTTTTAGAAAAGACATCTCGAATTCGTAATCATCTTCGACAATCACAAAATTGTCGCGCGCCGCAGCCGCCAGCAGGGCCACGCGGCGATCTAACGGCATGGTGGCGTTGGTGGGGCATTGGTGGCTGGCCGTGGTGAACACCACATCAATGCCTTTCGGGATGGCATCTGGCGGCAATCCGCCTTCGTCAATATCGACGGATGTCACATCCGCCCCCTGCCCTGCCAAAATGCCGCGCAGGCCCGAATAGCCGGGGTTTTCGACCGCCGCTTTGCGCGCGCCTGACAGCAAAAGCTGCGCGGCAATCCACAGCCCGTTTTGCGCGCCAAGGGTCAGCAGCACCTCGTCTTCGCGCGCGGCAATCCCGCGCCGTGGCAGGATCGACCGCAACAGGTATTCAATCAGCAGCGGATCATCGCTGTCATATAAATCCGAAGTCAGTACCCCAAAATCGCGCCGCCCCAGCGCCCGCAGCGCGCATTGCCGCCAATTCTG
>CAXNJD010000325.1:0-3067 GCA_964202545.1 Cypionkella sp. | reverse complement strand
GACACAATACAATCGCCCGACACAAGGGATGATACCGCCATGCCGCGCCGCCCGTCTTCATCATGTATAAACTTGGCGGGAGGCAGAATTTCGGCATAGGTCCAAATTGGCCAACTTTGATCGTAGATATCCAGCTTTGGGATAAAATCCGTCAGGTCGATATTGGCCTGCCAAAAGGCATCAATCGTGCCGACATCGCGCCAATAGGGTTCTTGTTCCAGCCCCGATGTCACACAGCTATCGGCAAAGCGGTGCGCCACGGCCTTGCCGTTTTTCACAATGTCAGGGATCAGATCATTGCCAAAATCATGGGATGAATTGTCATCGCTCATATCACGGATCAGCAGATCGCGCAGGAAGGCCCAGTTAAAAACATAAATCCCCATCGAGGCAAGGGCATGTGCCGGATCGCCCGGAATACTGGGCGGGTCTTTGGGCTTTTCCAAAAACTGAGTGATGCGCATGTCTTTATCCACATGCATCACGCCAAAGGCGGTCGCCTCCATGCGCGGTACGGTCAGGCATCCGATGGTCACATCTGCGCCCGATGCGACATGCTGTTGCAGCATCACCTCGTAGTCCATTTTGTAAATGTGATCGCCCGCCAGAACGACGATGTATTCCACATCATAGCTGTCGACGATGTCAATATTCTGCGCCACAGCGTCGGCCGTGCCCAAATACCATTTGTTTTCGTCAACACGTTGGCTGGCGGGCAGAATGTCCAAATACTCGTTGCGTTCCGCGCGGAAAAACCCCCAGCCGCGCTGCATATGGCGGATCAGGCTGTGCGCCTTATACTGAGTGGCAATCGCCATTTTGCGAATGCCAGAGTTCAGGGCATTCGACAGCGCAAAGTCGATGATCCGCGTTTTACCGCCAAAATACACCGCAGGTTTGGCGCGCGCATCGGTTAGTTCTTTCAGGCGGCTACCACGCCCACCCGCCAGCACAAAGGCCATGGCGCGGGATGATAGGCGGGTGTTTGGTCTGGCTTTCATATCGTCCTCCCAGTCGATGATGTGTCTTCTTTGAAAAACAGCGTGGCCATAGGCGGCAGCGTGATTTCCGCCGAAAATTCGCGCCCGTTATGTGCCGCAGGTTCTGCCATAACCCCGCCCAGATTGCCCGCATTGCCGCCGCCGTAAATGGTGGCGTCGGTGTTCAAAACCTCAACCCACGATCCCCCTGCGGGCAGGCCAATGCGGGTGCTGCGCGCAACTGGGGTCATGTTGCACACAACCACCACACGTGGGGCATCGCCTGCGCGCCGCTCCCACACAAACACCGAATTCTCGGCATCGCCGCCTTCAATCCAATCAAAGCCTTGCGCGCTGCAATCCATCGCATGCAAGGCAGGCTCATTGCGATACAGATGGTTCAAATCGCGCACCAGCAATTGAACACCGCGATGGGCGGGCATATCCGCCTCGTGCCAATCAAGGCTTTGGGTGTGGTTCCATTCGCGGCTTTGGGCAAATTCGCAGCCCATAAACAAAAGCTTCTTGCCGGGATGACCCCACATAAACCCGTAATAGGCGCGAAGCGATGCAAAGCGGTGCGCCTCATCGCCGCCCATCTTTTGCAGCATCGACCCTTTGCCATGCACCACCTCGTCATGGCTGATCGGCAGCACATAGTTTTCCGAAAAGGCATAGTGCAGCCCAAAGGTCATTTTATCATGATGGTATTTGCGGTTGATAGGGTCCTCGGCCATGTAACGCAGCGTGTCGTTCATCCAGCCCATGTTCCATTTGAACCCAAAGCCAAGCCCGCCCAAATGCACAGGTCGGCTGACGCCGTCAAAGGCAGTGCTTTCTTCGGCCACAGTTATGATCCCGTCCATGGCGCTGTAGGCATCAATATTCATCGCGCGCAACAGGGCAATCGCCTCATAATTCTCACGCCCGCCATCGATATTGGGAATCCATTGGCCTTCGGCGCGCGAATAATCGCGGTACAGCATCGAGGCAACTGCATCCACGCGCAGCCCGTCAATGTGGTATTCTTCCAGCCAATAACGGGCGTTTGAGACTAGAAAATTTGCCACCTCAACGCGGCCATAGTTGTAAATCAGCGTGTTCCAGTCCTGATGGAAGCCTTCCTTCGGATCAGAATGTTCGAAAAGTGCAGTTCCGTCGAATTGCGCCAATCCATGTGAATCGGTGGGGAAATGGCCTGGAACCCAGTCAATCAACACCCCGATACCGCGATTATGCGCGGTATCTATCAGCGCGCGCAGCTCGTCTGGCAATCCGTGGCGGATGGTTGGCGCGAACAGGCCAATTGGCTGATAGCCCCATGATCCATCAAAGGGGTATTCGGAAATCGGCAGAAATTCGACATGGGTAAAGCCCATCCATACAACATAGTCGATAAGCTGATCGGCCAGTTCCAGATAAGACAGCATCCGCCCGCCCTCGGCCCGTCTCCAAGATGGCAGATGCACCTCGTACACCGACATCGGGGCCGCAATATTCTGCTTTTCCTTGCGCGTTTGCATCCAATCGCTATCTGACCACACTGCATGGGAGATATCGCGCACCACGGATGCGTTGGCAGGCGCGTGTTCAGACCCAATCCCAACGGGATCAGATTTAAGGGGCAGCGTTTGCCAATCTGGCCCCAAAATTTCATAGCGGTACAGCGCGCCCTGCCCCACGTTTGGCAAAAAAATCTCCCACACGCCGCAGGCTGGGTGGTGTCGCATGGGCGCGCGGCGGCCATCCCAGTGGTTAAAATCGCCAACCACGGAAACGCGCTGCGCATTCGGGGCCCAAACCGCAAAATGGGTGCCAAGCGCGCCCTGATGCACCATAACATGCGCGCCCAAAACCTGCCAAATCCGCTGATGGGTACCCTCGGCCAAAAGATATGCGTCCAACGCGCCCAAAACGGGGCCAAAGCGGTAGGGGTCTTGCACCTGCCACTGCCCGCCATAGCCCTGCCAGCGGAGGATATAGGCGGCATCACTGCCCACTTTGGCGGCAAACATGCCGTGCGGGCCAACGGGCGCACCTGCAAATACACTATCGCCCTGATGCACAAACAGCGCCTCGGCCCCAGG
>CAXNJD010000324.1:0-3073 GCA_964202545.1 Cypionkella sp. | reverse complement strand
ACTCGGCCACCATCGGGTGATGTTTAAAGCGCTGGAATTCCATATAGGGGTAAAGATGGGGGTTTTCATAGTTCAGGTGCACGACAAAACCCACGTAAACTTGATTATTTTCAATGTGATAAATAAATGACCCCCCACCCGCATTGCTGCCCAAAGGCCAGCCCATAGTATGCGTGACAGTGCCAAGACGATGCTTGGCGGGGTCAATTTCCCAAATCTCTTTCATGCCAAGGCCAAATTTCTGCGGGCAGTGGCCATTGGACAGATCGTATTTCGCAATCACTTCTTTGGCCAGCGATCCGCGCACGCCTTCCGACAGAAGCACATATTTGGCCATCAGCGCCATGCCTGGCTCATAGTTCGGGCCAGGCGTGCCATCGGCATTTTTGCCAAATTCGCCCGCGACCACACCGCGCACCGCGCCCTCATCGCTGTAAACCAATTCCGAACAAGACATGCCCGGAAAAATTTCAACCCCAAGTTCCTCGGCCTGAGCGGCCATCCAGCGGCAGACATTGGCCATCGAAACAATGTAATTGCCGTGGTTATTCATCAGCGGCGGCATAGGAAAATTGGGCAAACGTAGCTGCCCCGCCTCGCCCAAAACGTAAAAGTTATCGGATGTAACGAGCGTGGTAATCGGCGCACCTTTGGCCTTCCAATCGGGGATCAGCGCATCCAAACCTACGGGGTCAAGCACCGCACCCGACAATATATGAGCGCCGACTTCGCTGCCCTTTTCCAGCACAACCACCGAAAGATCAGGGTTGATTTGTTTCAGGCGGATCGCTGCCGACAGGCCAGCTGGCCCCGCACCAACGATCACCACATCATATTCCATCGCCTCGCGGGTGACTGCCGTGTTCATCGCAACCTCATTTCAAATGTCTTGCCTGATTGCCGCATGACACAGGCTTGGTCAACAGCTTGGCGCAATTTTCGCCACGCCTACGCGCCAGAATCGACAGTTTATGTCGCGCAGGCGGTTCAGGCGGCGGAAACTGGCGCAGGATCGGGCCGGCGATACAGCGTTTGCGGCGCGGGTATCGTGCCGCGCGGCAAAAGTTGTTCGGCGGTTTTAAAGGCAGGGGTCAGATCGAACCGTAACCCCTCCATCAACGCGCCAACTTTGCCCGTGGCTTCAAAGCCGCGTTCTTCGGCCAAAGCGGTGGCGGCCAAAACATAGCGGCGCGGTTTTTGACTTTGATGTTGGCGCAGGGCCATCATTTTTTGCGCCTGAAAATCTTTGATGTTTACATAATGGGTCGGCCTGAAATTGCGACCCTTCATGTTATCCACATAGAAAACGGGGAAGTGTTCGGCCGCAGCCAACGCGACCGCGCCAGACAAAACGCGGTGATCGGGGTGATAATCATTCGGGCTATGCGTTAAAATAACATCGGGCCTTTCTGCGGCGAACAGTTCGATCATTCGGCGCAAAAGCGGCATACGAACAGGCGACAAGGCGCCGTCGGGCAGGCCCAGCGCTATGACGCGGGCCAATAGCATTGCGGCGGCATCCTCGGCCTCTTCCATTCGGGTTTTCGCCAAAGGCTGGTGTTTGCTGCGCGCGGTCAGCCCCCCCTCGCCCGCAGTGGCCAGAACCAGCACAATCTCTGCGCCGCGTTCAGCATAAGCAAACAGCGTACCAAAGGCATAAATTTCGGCATCATCAGGATGCGCGCCCACAAACATCACTTTCATGCAGCGCGCCTATGCATGCAGCAGTGCGTCCAGTTTCGCGGCAATCTCTTCACGGCGGGCGGCTGCCGCGGTTTTTTTCGCCTCGGTCATCTCTTGCTGATGGGGATAACTGCGCATCGTTGTTGCCCAAAGCTGACGCGCATAAATTCGATCAGTTCCAGTGTAGACTGCGCCTTTGTAATGTTCGGGGATGAAATAATGCGACGGGAAAATGGTGGTTTTTTTCTTAAGTTCGGGGTTCTGCGCCAGAAAACGGCGCAAAAAGCCGTTACCCGTGGTTGTCCAAGGCATTTTCATTTCAGCAGGGTTTAGCTGGCCCAGTTCGGCAACAACCGCCTGCAACACGGGGCTGCCCGCCTCGCAGGCCAGAAACGGGGAAACCATACCCGTTGTGCCGCCTTCATGTTCATAGACCGTATAGGCGCGCTGTTTTTGCACCAAATCGTCAACGGGGTGCAGGCAAATGCTGTCTGCCTCGGCGATGAAACCGCCCGCTTCGGCCAGAATTTCGTATCGGATCAAATCCGACACGCCTGCAAATTTGCCGCGCCTGAAATAGGCGTTGATCTGTGATTGGTTTTTAAAGCGGCGCGAAGTGATATAGTCGTTGTCAATCAATTCATAGCGCCAACTGGGATGCGCATCGATCCAACTTTTCAACCAATCGGTTGGGGCAGGAAATGGACCTATCCAAATATGCCGCATTATCTTTGGAATCATCGAAAAACCATCCCCATTGGCGCTGTGCAACGCGCGTCAATCTGGAGCAATTTAGCACAAGCGTTAAAGGTGTAAACGGGGATTAGCTGGGGATTAATCCTGCACCAAACCCCGCCAAAATTGCAAATAGTCAGAAAAGAACAGGCTGATCTTTCGGGGCGGGTTTGGGGGCTGGCGCGGGACGTTCCACAAAATCGCCGCTTTCCACAATCATCTGGCGGACGTGGCCCAAGGACGGGCGAAACAGCACGCGGCGCGCATTGGTGCCGCCAAGGCTTTCAGCTACGCATGGAATATCCTCGGTTGCCAAAAACTGTTTGGCAAAGCGGGCGTTGGAGGCGCCGATATCGCCCAAATTGCTGGCCATATTGGCACCGCCAAACAGTTTCGCCCGCAGACCAGAACGGCGCGCGCCTTTTTTTAAAAGATCATTGATCAACATTTCCATCGCATGCACACCAAAGCGCAGCGATTTCGCCTTGTCAGATTCTGATGAATTGGCCAATAAAAAGTGGTTCATCCCTCCAAGTTTGGCCTCGGGATCCCAAATACATGCGGCAACGCAAGAGCCAAGTACTGTAGACAGAACGACATGCTCTTGGTCAGTCGTTTGATATTCGCCCTGTGCAACGTAAACAGTTTGATCGCT
>CAXNJD010000323.1:0-3075 GCA_964202545.1 Cypionkella sp. | reverse complement strand
CGGGCTTTTGGCCCATATCTTGCGGCTAGATCAAGGGTTTTTTCACACACATTCGCCGGGCGTGCTGATTGAACGGGTGCAGGGCGATACGCTGGCGGTTCAAGGGCTATGGACATCTGTTGTCACGGGCGTTGGGCGCGATGCGCTGGGTCTGGTGGCGCTGCTGGCGGTGGCACTTTCTATCGACGTTACATGGACATTGGCCGCGCTAATTGGAGCGCCGTTGTTGATCTTGCCTTCGGTGCTGGTGCAGCGCTACGTGCGGCGCAAATCGGGCCATATCCGCGATCAAGCGGGCCAGCGCGCCACGCGGCTGGACGAAATTTTTCATGGCATTCAGTCGGTTAAGTTGAACAGACTAGAGACGTACCAGACCCAGCGCTACGGGCGCGTATTGGGCAGCATTCAGCGCGCCGAGGTGAAATCGGCTGCAGGGCGCAATTTGATGCCCGCGATGATCGACCTTATCACGGGACTTGGCTTTTTCGCGGTGCTGTGGATGGCAGGCGACAAAATCGCGTCGGGCGCGCGCACGACGGGCGAGTTTATGTCGTTATTCACTGCTATGTCGCTGACCTTTCAGCCGCTGCGCAGACTGGGCGAATTGTCGGGCACATGGACAGTGGCCAAAGCCAGCCTTGCGCGGATTTATGGCCTGCTTGACCGCGCCCCGCTTGGCCAGCGCCCAGCGATCAGCGCCGCCCTGCCGCAGGGCGCGCCAGCGATTGTTTTTGACGATGTGGTGTTTGCCCACGGCGAGACGCCCGTGCTGCGCGGGCTGTCCTTTAGCGCCCCTGCGGGCAAAATCACCGCGATTGTTGGGCAATCTGGCGCGGGCAAAACCACGCTGTTTCATCTGCTGACGGGGCTGTATGACCCCAGCGCAGGCCGCATTCTGTGCGGCGGACTTGATACACAGACCATTTCCCTGCCCGATCTGCGGGGGCTGTTTGCTTCCGTGGCGCAAGATGCCGCGCTGTTTGACGAAACCTTGCGCGACAATATCCTTTTGGGGCGCGAGGAAAATGCGCTGCATCTGTCCGATGCGCTGGCCGCCGCCAAAGTGGACGCATTCCTGCCCAGCCTGCCAAATGGTCTGGACACGCGGGTTGGCCCGCGTGGCAGCGCGCTTTCGGGCGGGCAGCGCCAGCGCGTGGCGATTGCCCGCGCGCTTTATGCCCCTGCCCCCGTGCTGCTGCTGGACGAGGCGACATCGGCGCTGGATGCAGGATCGGAAACCGCCGTGACCGAGGCATTGACGGCGGCATCAACCGCGCGGGTAGGCGGGCGCACCACTTTGGTCATCGCCCACCGCCTAGCCACCATTCGGCACGCCGACAAAATCATTGTGCTGGACGCTGGCCGCCTTGCTGAACAAGGCACGCATGATGAACTCATCGCCAAGGGCGGGATTTATGCCCAGCTTTGCGCCCTGCAATTTGCTAAGGAACCCGCCTGATGCGCAGCATCTTTTCAGTGACTGGCGCAGATAGGCTGACCTTTTTGCAAGGGCTGCTGTCGGGCGATGTGCTTGGCCTGACCCAAGACGGCATTGTCTACGCCGCATTGCTAACCCCGCAGGGCAAATATCTGGCGGATATGTTTGTCATCGCGCAAGGCGGGGCGCTGTATTTGGATATGGACGCCAGCATTGCCGCCGCGACTGTGCAGCGCCTGAACATGTACCGTCTGCGCGCCGATGTTCAGATTGTGCCCGTTGATACTGCCGTGACGCGCGGTGTAGTGAACCCGCCAGACGGCGCCTTTGCCGATCCGCGTCACTCTGCCCTTGGCTGGCGATTTTATGGCGCGGCGCAGCCTGAAACTGCGGTCGATTGGGACGCATTGCGCGTGGCCCATATGATCCCGCAAACGGGTATCGAACTGATCCCCAATGAGACCTATATCCTTGAGGCGGGGTTTGATCGGCTGAATGGTGTGTCATTCCGCAAAGGCTGCTATGTAGGCCAAGAGGTGACAGCGCGAATGCGGCATAAAGCCGAGCTGAAAAAGGGTTTGGTAAGGGTTTCTATTGAGGGGGGCGCGCCAGTGGGCACGCCGATTATGGCTGGGGATCGCGTGGCAGGCACGCTGTTTACGCAAAGTGGCGGTTTTGCGATGGCCCATCTGCGCCTAGATTGGGCGCAGGGCGAGATGCAGGCGGGGGATGCCCGCCTGACTTTGGTTTAGCCCGACCTTGGTTTAAGCGCGTTCGGAGTATTCCATCAATTCGGTATGCACGATGATGTCCTCATCCGTGCCGATAAAGGGTGGAACCATAATGCGCAGGCCGTTGTCTAAAATCGCAGGCTTATAGCTGGAGGTGGCCGTTTGCCCCTTTTGTACAGGCTCGGTATCGACAACTTTGCAACGTACCTTTTGGGGCAATGTTACGTTCAAGGCTTCTTCGCCAAAATAGTTGATGGTCGCGGTCATGCCGTCTTGCAAGAAAGGGCGGCGATCGCCCAGCAATTCGGCGTCAATTTCCACCTGCTCAAAGGTTTCGGCATCCATGAACACCAAACGCCCATCGGTTTCGTACAAAAACTGCTGGTCTTTGTTTTCCAACTCGACCCGCTCGACCTTGTCCTCCGAACGGAAACGTTCATTCAATTTGCGCCCATCGCGCAGGTTCTTCAGTTCGACCTGCGCGAAAGCCCCGCCTTTGCCAGGTTTGACATGGTTGACCTTAACCGAGGCCCAAAGCCCCCCATCATGTTCAATGATGGTTCCCGGCTTAATTTCGTTTCCGTTGATCTTTGGCATTGTGGCAAAACCTTGACAAAAGGTTGAAGGAAAAATCAAATGATCTATATGTGGGGAGTAGCTTGCCCGCAAGCAAACTAAATGCAGTAGCGACGAATTACAGCTATGCGCCATGCGCATGGCAGACATTCCAAAACTGCGCAGCCGAATCGTTACAAAAGGTTTACAAGCACACTAACGCTGCTGCTTGCAACCAGGCACCGCTTAACAAAGGACGACGTAATGTTTGATTCGATTGACAGCACGGCTTTCAACTTTGAACAAGGTCAGCGCGCACGCAAACTGTTTGCTGCGGTCGTTTTGGCGGCT
>CAXNJD010000322.1:0-3079 GCA_964202545.1 Cypionkella sp. | reverse complement strand
GACAGGCCCGCCGCTGCAATCCGCGCCACGGCATAGGCGTGCTGTTCTTTGGAAATGGTCAGAGCCGTCACCCTTAACCCGCGCTTGGCGGCGGCATACTCGGCAAAACCGCCCCAACCACAGCCAATTTCCAGCACATGATCGCCGGCCTTTGCCCCCATCTGATCCACCATTGAGGCATATTTCAGCTCTTGCGCCGCCTCTAGCCCCTCTTGGCCCGTTTTGAACAGGGCCGACGAATAAGTCATGCTGTCATCCAGCCAAAGCTTATAAAAGTCATTTCCCAGATCATAATGGTAGGCGATATTTTTGCGAGATCCCTTTTTGGTGTTGGACTGCATCCAAAACCGAAACCTCTCGTACGCGCGTACAAGGGCCATCGCAGGAAACCCGTCATAAACGGCGTCATTGCCCATTTGGATCAAATCCATAAACGCCTGCAAATCGGGGGTCGTCCAGCCGCCCTCAAGGTAGGATTCGGAAAAACCCAAATCTCCTTCTCGGATCAGGCGGGCAAAAATTTCCGTATCATGAATGGAAATTTCAGCCGCAGGCCCCGCCGCCGCCCCATCAATCCGAAAACGTCGCCCGTCAGGCAATACAAAATCCAGCCGCCCACGCGAAAGTTTCTTGGCCACGCCATAGACGGCATGAAAGTAACGCGGCAGGTCTTTTTGGCCCTGCGTCGATGTCAGTACTGTCATTTACCCCCCAGAGGCGTTTTTTCTATGGTTACAGGAAGTTGGCCGACGCTCAAGGTGTTCATGGTGCCATTTCGGTAATTTTTTCGCCGCCCCTTGCACTGTAGGCCGCCAGCGCGCGGGCGCGCCCTGCCGCCAATTCAACAATCGGCGCAGGATAGCGCTGCGTGGGCAACAGGCCCCAACTGCGCGGAATAGCGTCGAAAAACTGCTGCGCCGTGGCAGGCGGTCGCGCTTGCCCTTCGGCAATCCATTTGCGGCGATATGCGTGATCGCCGTCAAACTTGTCCGCCTGTCCAGCAGGGTTAAAAACCCGAAAATAGGGCGCTGCATCGGGGCCACTGCCTGCCACCCATTGCCAGCCCATCGCATTGCTGGCGGGGTCAAAATCGGTAAGCACTTGGGCAAACCAATCCGCCCCAATGCGCCAATCGGTCATCAAATGCTTGGTCAGGTAGCTGGCCACAATCATCCGCGCGCGGTTGTGCATGCGGCCTGTGACATAAACCTCGCGCATGGCCGCATCAACAAACGGCTCGCCCGTCATACCGCGCCGCCACGCTTCGGCCTGTGGCCCATCACCAACCCACGGAAAACTATCCCATTCCTCGCGCCAATTGCGCGCTAGGATATGGGGAAAATGGTGCATCAGATGATAGGCAAATTCGCGCCAGACCAGTTCTTTGCGAAAATGTTCGGCCCCGCGCGCGCCAGATTGAAGCGGCCCCTCTGCCGCATGCCACATGCGGCGCGGGCCAATCTCGCCCCAAGCAAGGTTTTCGGACAGGCCCGAACTTGCATCAATGCCGACAAAATCGCGCTGATCTTTGTAGGCATCTATTTTCTGGGCAACAAAATCGTCAAGCCGCGCCAGTGCGCGTGCCTCGCCCACTACCGCATATTGCGCCACGACATCCCCGCCGCGCCGCATATCTGCGCCCATGCGCCAACTGGATAAATCATCGCTGGCGGGCCAAACATCGGGCGCAGGCAGGGATTTGGGCGCAGGAACAGCTGCGCCAAAATCACGCCCCGCAATCGCTCGCCAAAACGGGGAATACACGCGATACGGTCCGCCCTGCCCCGTTTGCACGGCCCAAGGTTCAACCAGAAGCGCGCCAGCAAAGCTGTCGCCAATCAGCCCCCTGCCCCGCAAACTGGCCTTAATCGAGGCGTCCCGCGCCGTGCTGGCAGGATCATACATCCGCTGCCACATCACGCCTGCCGCCCCTGTTTCGGCCAGCAGCGCATCCAAAACTTCCGAAGCATTGCCCTTGCGCAAAATCAAACGGCTGCCCACGCCTTGCAGCGCTGCGCTAAACTGCGCCACACCCAGCCCCAGCCGCCAGCGCGCCGCAGCGCCCAAGGCTGCGGTTTCTGGGTCCAAAATAAATAAAGGGATCAGCCGACGACCCGTGCGCAGCGCCGCCTGCACCATCGGGTGGTCATCAAGGCGCAAATCGCGGCGAAACCAAATAATCAAAGCCTGTGTCATGCCATCCATGCCTTTGTTAAGGTTTACGATGGAGCGGGGCTGTTGGATCACCAATGCCCGCCTTTAGGGCAAGTGTCACCCCTTCGATAGAACCACATCCAGCGCTTTGATCGCACGCTCTATATCCTCATGCGAGGTATAATGCACCGCCGACAGACGCAAGACACCCTGCACGCGGTCAATGCCCATCGCCTCAATCGGGCGCACGGCATAAAAATCCCCCCCCGATGCCGCAATCCCATGATCGGCCAGCGCCGCCGCCACAGGGGCTGCCGCAATATCCAGCGCCACGGCAAGCGTTGGCGCGCGGTCTTCGGCATTTCGCGGGCCAATCAGCCGCAGATCATTGCGCGCAGCCAGATAATCCAAAAGCGGGGCCATCATCGCCACTTCGGCCCGCCGCATCAAATCATGCACCTTGCGCCCACGCGCCGCCGCATCGGGATTGGGGCCAAAATGATGGTCATGCAGCGCATCGATATAATCGGCAATCCCCGCGCAGGCGGCGATCTGCGCATGATCTGGCCCTGCGGGGGTCAGACGTTTGTACAAAGTGCCCGCGTTAAAATAATGCCCCTGCGCGGGCAGTTCCGCCGCAAAATCGGCGCGGGTCAGCATGATCCCCTGATGGGGGCCATAGGTTTTATAGCTGGAAAACAGATACACATCCACGCCAAGGGCCGCAAAATCAGGCAATCCATGCGGCGCAAAGGCAACGCCATCCACCACGCTGCGCGCGCCATGCGTGCGCGCAAGGGCTGCAATTTCGGCAACATCATTGATTTCGGCAATCACATTGCTGCAATGCGGAAACGCCACCAACCGCACCTGCCCATCGGCAAGCAGCGCGCGCAAATCAGCCAAATCAAGCCGCCCCGTTTGC
>CAXNJD010000321.1:0-3080 GCA_964202545.1 Cypionkella sp. | reverse complement strand
GAAGGTAGGCATCGGGCACGTTTTCCAGCCGCGCGCGCGCTGTGGCCTGTTCTTTGGCAACCGCCGCTTCGGCGGACAAACCGCTTGCGATGTCTTCCTCCATACGGCGCAGCCAGCCGCGCGAATGGGCAAACATGCGATAGGCTTCCAGCACCTGCTTTTGTTCTTTATCAAGGCTTTCTGCGGCAAGCAGGTCATCGACCGAAACGCGCAATTCGCCCACAGCGGCGCGGATGCGTTCCAATTCGTACAGCGGGTCATCGGCAACAGGGTTGGTGACAACGACCCGCGCTTCGTGCAGCCAAACGCGGCCCTCTGCCGCGCCTTCTTGCCCCGTGCTGCCACGAAACAGCACGGGCAGCGTGTGCAACATCGCCATGCCCGTACCCACGCCCGCAAACGCGCCAAGTTCGGTCATTTCGGCCAGCACCATGGCGACGACTTCCAGCGCGTCAACTTCGTCTTCTGAAAACTGCCGCGCGGTTTTGGACTGCACCACCAGCACGCCCAAACGTTCTCCGACCCGCTGGATTGGCACACCCAGAAAGGACGAGTAAATCTCCTCGCCCGTTTCGGGCATAAATCGAAAGCCCTTTTCGGCGGGTGCGTTTGCCGTGTTTACGGGCAGGCCTGTGCGGCCCACGCGGCCAACCAGACCCTCGCCCAGCTTCATGCGGGTTTTGTGAACGGCGGTTTTGTTCAGACCTTCGGTCGCGCACAGCTCTAGCGTTTCGGCATCGCGGAACAGATAAATCGAGCAGACTTCCGTTTCCATAGAATCGGCTATCAAATTGGTGATTTGATCCAGCCGATCCTGCCCTTTGGCTTTGGTCGCCAGCACATCCCGCAACCTGCGGAGGAGTTTTCGACTGTCACTGTCCGTGCGTTCTGCTGGCATGCTGCGTCCCTTGTTCGCCCCACTATAGGCCATGGCGCGCGAAAAGGGGAGTGGGGAAGGGGCGTTAAAGTTACACTTAGTGAAAATGCGATCAGAGCAAACCTATGGCGTGCGGGCCAAGATCGCACGCGCCGTGCGGATTGCCAGTGCGGCAATTGTCAGCGATGGATTGGCCGCGCCCGATGTGGGCAGAACGCTGGCATCACAAATGATCAGATTGTCCAGATCATGGGCGCGGCAGTTCGTGTCGACCACACTGGTTTGCGGGTTATCCCCCATGCGCGCTGTGCCGCATTGATGGGACGGGGTGCGCTTTTCAAAGGTTTTGGTCATCACAATAGGCCAGCCCATTGTGCGCAACAGGGCCTTTAGTTTCGCGTTCAGCGCCAAATGCGCCGCCCAATTGGTGCGCCGCCATTTCAACATGATCTGCCCATCTTTCAGGGTGACGCGGCTTTCCGCGCTGGGCAAGTCTTCGGACATAGTCATCAGATGCACGGAATGATCGGCGACCCATGTGGCCAGCCAAAGCGGCAACTTGGTTTCTGCCGCCATAATTGGCCCCGTAATCCGCCCCAACATTTGCACATTGCCAAGCGGTTCGCCGTGCGGCCCGCCTGTCAGATACCAATCATTCAGTTGGATGGTTTTCTCGTAGACCGAGCGATTACGCCGAAACGGGTTCACCCCGATGATCGCAGTGTTGTTGTGGTTCATAAAATTGCGCCCCACTTGATCAGAGCTGTTTGCAAGCCCATTTGGGTGGTCTTCATTGGCCGATGCAAGCAGCAGCGCCACCGATTTCACCGCGCCCATACACAGGCATACCAACGGGGCGGAAATGGTCTTTTCCACGCCTTCGTGGGTGTATTGCACGCCCGTAATCTGCCGACCCGATGCGATCAGCCGTGTCACCATCGCCCCTGTGATCAGCGAGACATTGGGGTGCTGCAGCGCCGCTGCAAGGCCGATGGTTTCGGCGTCCATCTTGCCGCCGCGCGTATTGGGAAAACCGTCAAAAGTCACAGCCCCGCCCTTAAGCCAAAGGTCAATGTCCACCCCCAAAGGCAGGGCGCTGGGCGAAAGTCCTTGCGCGCGCATCCTGTCCATAAGATCAATCATGTTAGGTTCGTGCGGCACGGGCGGGTGCGGGTAGGGGCCAGAATGGGAGGGTTCGGTGATGTCACCTGCCACATCGCCGCGCACTTGGTACAGAGTTTCGGCGGCCTGATAATCGGGTTCAAACTCGGCGTAGGAAATGGGCCAGCCTGGCGCGGTGCCTTCCATGTGTTTCATCGGGCTGAAATCTTCGGCGCGGTAGCGCATCAACACCGCGCCATAGAATTTAGAATTGCCGCCGGGGTGGTAGTAATTGTTGGGCTGAAACGTGCCGCCTGCCTCGTCCAGCCAAGTTTCCTTGGGGTTGAAATGCCCCGAAAACACCGCCGCCCCATCGCGCGCTTGTGGGCTGTCGCGCAGAAAATCCCCGCGTTCAAGAATAACGATATTCTTGCCCGATGGCGCAAGCCGCGCGGCCAAAGTCGCGCCACCCATGCCAGAGCCGATGATCAGGATGTCGGGGGAAGCGTCTGAGTTAAGTTCGGGCATGGGGACGCCTTTCGGTTTGGCCCCACGCTAGCGCAGTGGAATTCTAGCGCAAGATGCAATGCGCAAGGTGATTACGCCTTTTCCAGCCCAAACGCATCATGCAGCGCCTGTACGGCCAGTTCCATATACTTGCGGTCGATCAGCACGCTGATCTTAATCTCGGACGTGGCGATGACCTTGATATTCACATTCTCGCTTGCCAGCGCCTTGAACATGGTCGCGGCCACGCCTGCGTGGCTGCGCATGCCGATGCCCACCACGGAAATTTTCGCCACATCAGAATCGACAACCATATCGTCAAATGTGATGCTGCCTGCGGCCTTGGCCTCGTCCATCGCGGCTTTGGCGCGGATGACTTGGTTGGTGGGGCAAGAAAACGTCATATCGGTAAATGCGCCGCCCTCGCCGCCTTCGGATATGTTTTGTACGATCATATCCACGTTAACCCCCGCCTCGGCCAAGGGGCCAAAGATGGCGGCGGCAATGCCGGGGCGATCAGCCACGCGCAGCAGCGTCAGTTTGGCATCATCGCGGGAATAGGCAAAGCCAGAAACAACTTTCGATTCCATGATTT
>CAXNJD010000320.1:0-3081 GCA_964202545.1 Cypionkella sp. | reverse complement strand
GCATGGGCGCGCCCCTGCCTGAAAAAGCGCCGGTCAGTATTTTGCTGGGCCACGCGCAGGTGCATTGGGCTTTGTGAGGGTGACATGAAAAGTATTTGGGCCGATTTGGCCGCGCATCATGCACAGGTCGCGGATGTAAAAATTTTGTCGCTGTTTGATGACCCTAAGAGGTTTGAACAATTCTCAGCGCAGGCGGATGGTCTGCTGTTTGATTACTCCAAAACCAATTTGAACGCAGATGCGTTGGATTTGCTGGTTGGTCTGGCACAATCCAGTGGGCTGGCCGAAAAACGCGCGGCGATGTTTTCAGGCGAGAAGATTAATGAAACCGAAGGCCGCGCTGTGCTGCATACGGCCTTGCGTGCTGCCCCTGATGCGCAGGTGGTGGTGGACGGTGAAAATGTAATTCCCGTCATTCATGTAACTTTGGCGCAGATGGCCGCCTTTGCCGATAGTCTGCGAAATGGAACGTTCCAAGGGCAGGGCGGGCGCATCACCGATGTGATCAATATTGGGATCGGCGGGTCTGATCTAGGCCCCGTGATGGCGACACTTGCCCTTGCCCCCTATCACGACGGGCCGCGCCTGCATTATGTATCTAACATAGATGGCGCGCATATTGCCGATGTGCTCGCTCCGCTAAACCCAGAAACAACTCTGATTATTGTGGCCAGCAAAACCTTTACCACCATTGAAACCATGACCAACGCGCAAACCGCGCGCGATTGGATGGCGGCAAAGGTGAAAAACCCTGCGGCGCAATTTGCCGCCCTGTCCACTGCGGCCGACAAAACGGCGGCATTTGGCATCGATGCCGCGCGCGTTTTTGGGTTTGAAGATTGGGTTGGCGGGCGCTATTCCATCTGGGGGCCGATTGGGCTGGGTGTGATGATTTCAGTGGGCCCGCAGAATTTCATGCAGTTTTTGGCGGGCGCGCGGGCGATGGATGACCATTTCCGCAGCGCTGGTTTGCGCAAAAATATCCCTGTTTTGCTTGCCTTGGTTGGCATATGGCATAACCAAATTTGTGGCTATACGTCCCGCGCGGTGCTGCCCTATGAACAGCGGCTGTTGCGCCTGCCTGCCTATTTGCAGCAACTTGAAATGGAATCAAACGGCAAATCTGTAGCGATGGATGGGACGGATGTCCCATTTCACACAGGGCCTGTGGTATGGGGAGAGCCGGGTACCAACGGCCAACACGCCTTTTACCAGTTGATCCACCAAGGCAAGCGCGTGATTCCCTGCGAGTTTTTGTTAGCAAAACAGGGGCATGAGGCGGATTTAGCCCATCAACACCTGTTGCTGGCCGCCAATTGTTTAGCGCAATCCGAAGCGTTGATGCGCGGTCGCTCGCTGTCCGAGGCGCGCGAGATTATGCGCAAAAAGGGGCAGACGGGCGCAGAACTGGAACGCCAAGCGCGCCACAGGGTTTTTGCAGGCAACCGCCCGTCGACCACGCTTTTATACCCAAAACTGACCCCCTTTGTACTGGGCCAAATCATCGCATTGTATGAGCACCGCGGTTTTGTTGAGGGGGTGATTTTGGGGATCAACTCGTTCGATCAATGGGGGGTGGAACTGGGCAAGGAGCTGGCCCTTGCCCTGCAACCGATGCTGGAAGGTGCGGCTGTGGATGGCAAAGACGCATCCACCGCCGCACTGATTGCGCAGCTGCGCGGGTAGGCCCCGCGCATGGTGTCGCGCCGTTTGCGGCGCCTTCGCAAAAGTAATCTTTGATTGACCTTGATTTTACGGTCAAATTCTGGGAAACAGCCCTATCCTGCACGCCGAGTTTTCGGCGCGCAGGGGCAGTTTGTCCGCGCGATTACGCCAGCGCGGCGGTGACGATCACTTCGACCTTATAGGCGGGGGCGGCAAGTTTGGATTCGCCTGTGGCGCGTGCGGGCGTGTGGCCTGCGGGTACCCACGCATCCCAAACCGCGTTCATGGCGGGAAAATCGGCCATGTCATCCAGCCAGATTTGCGCAGATAGGATGCGGGTTTTGTCTGTGCCAGCATCAGCTAAAATGCGGTCAACCTCGGCAAGGCAGGTTTTGGTCTGCGCGGTGATGTCATCGCCGGGGGTGCCAACTTGGCCTGCCACCCAAACAATACCGTTATAGGCCACAGCCTCGGACATACGGGCGCCAATGCCATAGCGTTTGATTTCGGTCATGATCGATTTCCTTTCAAATGATGGCCTTGGCTAACCCAAGGCAGCACAAAAGAAAAGTGGGGCATCGGCAAAACTTCGCGCAAGGCGATTCTTGCGACTTGAGCTCCCGCATTAGACAGCGCAAAACGTGGTTAACAAATTGGTAAGGGTTAAAAATGCGCGCACTTATGTCGTTGATGATGCTGGGCTATTGCCTGATGGCCACACCTATTTTGGCGCAGCCTGCCGCAGAACCTTATGTTGCAGCAACCGAAGTGCAGGTTTCGGCCCCAAAACAAGGGCTGCTCGCGCTGCTGCGCCCAAACCCCGAAGCCAAGGCCGAACGCGCCGCCCTGCGCGCAGACCGCAAAGCACAGCGGATTGCCGCCCGCGAGGCGCGCAGCGCAGCGCGCGTAACGGGCCGCGCAAAGGTAGACAGCACAGATGTTGCCAGCCGCGCGGCAGTGGAACACGGCGTGCAATTTGCTTTGGACAACAAACCGCAGGGCCGCTGGTGGTGTGTGCCTTTTGCGCGGATGGTCACAGGATTGTCGCTGCGCGGAAATGCCAAAACGTGGTGGGAACAGGCCAAAGGCCGCTATCAGCGCAGCCAAGAACCTAAAGTTGGCGCAGTTATGGCCTTTGCCGCCAGCAGCGCGATGCCCAAGGGACATGTGGCGGTTGTCAGCGGTGTCATTTCTGACCGCGAGATTTTGGTGGTGCATGCCAATTGGGCGCGCGGCAAAGTGACTTTAGACGACCGCGTGATCGACGTGTCCGAAAACGGCGATTGGAGCCGTGTGCGCGTAGAAAACAGCGGCGAGTCCTTGGGGAGAGTGAACCCTGTGAACGGGTTCATCTACAAAGGCTAGCATTGCGCCGCCGAGACGAGTGTTATTTTTCGCGATTGGAGCGGGTGAAGG
>CAXNJD010000319.1:0-3085 GCA_964202545.1 Cypionkella sp. | reverse complement strand
GGCGCCAGCCTCGTTTGTGGCTAGGGTATATTTCGCACCTTCTAGGTTGATGCGCACGGTTTCCACGGTGCCTGCATCGCGATAGGGGGCGATATCAGCCTCCATCGTGGGCATCCAGTTGCCCAAAAATACATCGACATCGCCCTCGGCAAGGCCTGTGTAGGTGACGGGAACGGACCGAACTTTGGTTTCAGTCTCGTATCCCAATGCTTCCAAAACCAGTGTGGTTGCGGCGGTGGTGGCGGTGATATCCGTCCAACCCACATCCGAGAAGATAACTTTATCGCAGCCTTCGGCATAGGCGGTGCCTGTAAAGGCGAAAGCCACTGCGGTGGCAAGAAGTGCGGTGCGGCGTGACATGGTGGTCTCCCTGTTGTTGATTGCCATTTATTCTTGATTGACGAGTCAATAAACTTCGGACACCTTGGGTTTGGCAAGAAAAATCTTTGGGGCCATCGCAAAATGCCGAAACTTGGAATGGAGCCTATCCGAAAGGCGGCGCTCGTCAACGCTACGATTGTGGAAATCGGGCAAAAAGGATCGCTGGATGTGACTGTTGCGCAGATTGCGCGGCGGGCGGGGATGTCATCTGCGCTGGCGCATCATTATTTCGGCAGCAAGGAAGAGATGTTTTTAGCTGCGATGCGCCAGTTGCTGACGGTGTACGGCGCCGAAGTGCGCGGTGCGATTGCCGCAAGCGAGGCGCATTTTGGGGGGGCGCAGGGGCGTGTGCGGGCGGTGTTGATTGCGTCCTTCTCGCCGATGAACTTTCGCCGCGATGTTGTTGGTGCGTGGTTGAACTTTTGGGTTTTGGCGCAATCTGTGCCAGCCGCCAAGCGGCTACTTGCGATTTATCAGCGCCGTTTACACAGCAATTTGGTGGTGGGCCTTCGCCCCTTGGCGGGCGCGCAGGCGGGCGATATTGCGGCAGGACTGGCTGCGATGATAGACGGGCTTTACCTGCGCGAGGTGCTAAAACGCGGTGCGCCTGACGGGGCGGCGGCGGTGGCGACGGCGATGGATTATCTGGCCGCACAATTGGCCAGAGGTGAGAAATGAGCGACGCGGTGGCAGATTATGTAATTGTCGGGTCGGGCAGCGCAGGGTCGGCGCTGGCCTATCGGTTGGCGATGGCGGGAAAATCGGTGGTGGTGATTGAAGAGGGCGGCAGTGACGCTGGCCCCTTTATCCAGATGCCCGCCGCGCTGTCTTATCCGATGAATATGGCCATGTATGATTGGGGTTTGAAAAGCGAGCCAGAGCCGCATTTGGGCGGGCGCGCGTTGGTCACGCCGCGCGGGCGGGTGATTGGCGGGTCAAGCAGCATCAACGGCATGGTTTATGTGCGCGGCCATGCCCGCGATTATGACACATGGGACACGATGGGCGCGCAGGGCTGGTCCTATGCCGATGTTTTGCCGTACTTTCAGCGGATGGAAAGCTGGCATGGGGCGGCGGTTGCGGGCACCGATGCCGCCTATCGCGGCACATCAGGCCCCTTGCACATTACACGCGGGCCGCGCGCGAACCCGTTATTCAATGCCTTTATTCAGGCGGGCCGCGAGGCGGGCTATCCCGTCACCCCCGATTATAATGGCGCGCAGCAAGAAGGCTTTGGCGCGATGGAGGCGACGATTTATCAAGGCGAGCGGTGGTCTGCCGCCAAGGCCTATCTGCGCCCCGCCATTGCCACGGGGCGCGTGCGCCTGATCCGCGCCTTTGCCCGCCGTGTCGTGATGGACGGGCGGCGCGCTATTGGGGTGGAAGTGGCCCGTAAAGGGCAGATTGAGGTGGTGCGTGCGGGGGCAGAGGTGATATTGGCGGCATCATCCTTGAACACGCCCAAACTGCTGATGCTGTCGGGCATTGGCCCTGCGGCGCATTTGGCGAATCATGGGATTGAGGTGGTGGCCGACCGCGCAGGCGTGGGCGGCAATCTGCAAGATCATTTAGAAATTTACATGCAATTTCAATCGGTTCAGCCGATTACGCTGTATAAATACTGGAACCTTTGGGGCAAGGCGATGATTGGCGCGCAGTGGCTGTTTACCCGCAAAGGGCTGGGCGCGAGCAATCAATTTGAGGCCTGCGGCTTTATCCGTTCGGACAAGGGCGTGGAATATCCTGATATTCAGTATCATTTCCTGCCTATTGCCGTGCGCTATGATGGCAAAGCCTCGGCGGCAGGGCATGGGTTTCAGGTGCATACGGGGCCGATGCGATCGGCCTCGCGCGGGCGGGTTAGCCTGCGCTCGAACGATCCGAACGCGCCGCCAGTTATTCGATTTAACTATATGTCGCAAGAAAGCGACTGGCGCGATTTCCGCAAAGCGGTGCGCCTAACGCGCGAGATTTTCGACATGCCAAGCATGCGCGCGCATGTGAAATCGGAAATTCAGCCTAGCGCGGCGGTGCAAAGTGACGCCGAGATTGATGCATTTATCCGCGATCACGCCGAAAGCGCGTATCATCCTTGCGGGACAGCGCGGATGGGGCGCCCGGATGATGCGAATGCGGTGGTTGACCCTGATTGCCGTGTGATTGGGGTGGATGGCCTGCGCGTAGCCGATAGCAGCATTTTCCCGCAGGTGACGAACGGCAATTTGAATGGGCCGTCGATTATGGTGGGGGAAAAGGCGGCAGATCATATTTTGGGGCAAAGGCTGGCAAAGTCGAATTTGCAGCCTGTGATGTCGGACGATTGGAAAGCGGCGCAGAGATAGGGGGGCTTCCGCCCCCCAGTTGCTTAAGCATAGCTTTAGCAACCGCCCCCCGAGGATATTTGGAAAAAAGAGAAGCGCATTGAGCGAGATCAGGGCGCGGTGGGTGTGGGGTCGATAGATCTGGGGTATTGAAGGAGAATGAAATGCCCCATACCCCACACGCCCTTGCCGATGAGTTTTCTGCCCACACATCAAATATTTCGGCAATTAAGGGAGCGGATGCGCATTTCGCCACTATGGTGGCAGAATATGACGCGGTAAATTTAGCGGTATACCGCGCGGAGTCGCGGCTGGATTTGATCACGGAAGAAGACGAAGAGCATCTGCGCCGCGCGCGGGCGGCGCTGAAAGATCAGATCTGG
>CAXNJD010000318.1:0-3091 GCA_964202545.1 Cypionkella sp. | reverse complement strand
AAAGCCGCCCTGTGTGCATTTTGGTGTCAAACCTACACAAACCTTATCACGCACAATTGCTTGATCATATCACCACCGCTTTGCAAAAGGCCCAGCGGATCAGCATCATTATCAACGTCGGGGATGATCCTGCCGCAGCGTCTGGCGCGCTAGAGCAAACGCTAAACTACCGCGCTTCGGCGACCATTGTGCTGTCAGGGTCGCCGCCCGCGCATATGGTGCGCCGCTGCGTCGAGGTGGGGCAAAGCGTGATTTTGGTAAACCGCGCCGATGATCTGCCCGATGTGCGCCACATATCGATTGATTATGAAACAGCCATGCGCAACGCCGTGCAGATGTTCATGCGCGCAGGGTGCCAAAAAATCGCGCTTGTCTCGCGCGCGGTGCGCACGCCCAGCCTTTTGGCGCGCGAAGAGCTTTTCAGTGCATTTTTGCGCGCGCAAAACATCACACCGCAGTTGTGGCGGGGGGCTTCAACCAGCTATCAGGCGGGCCAGCAAGCCATGCGCGAATTATTGGTGGGCCTTGATCCGCCTGATGGGGTGTTTTGCATCAACGATCTCATGGCCTGCGGCTGTATTGATACCGCGCGCCACGAATTCAAACGCCGCCTGCCGGAAGATTTGTGTATTCTGGGATTTGACGACATCGCGCAGGCCGCATGGGCAGGGTATGATCTGACCACGTTTGCCCAACCCTATGCCGAGATTGCGCAGGCAGTGGTGCAAAGCCTAGCTGTTCAACCCAGCGCGCATAATGCAAAAATCATACTGTACGCGCGCCCAGTGTGGCGCGGCACCATGCGCAGTTGACCTTTGGCGCCAGATTACTGGCACATACGAAACTGAACTAGAGCAATTAGTCTAGGCAAGCCCAGCGCACCACATGCGCCGTATCGCGGGGCCCCGCTGCGCTGGACGCAAATTTCTACAACCTTATCCCAGTTGGGCAGTTCGGCTTTCGCTGAACTTTCCTGTTTTCGAATGCGTTCTTAAGGGTCTCGGACCTTGCGGAAACAATCACAATTAAAAGTCCCGTAAATCATGATTAACGACTGATAATAATACTTATTTGCGTTGCAAATATCCTTATGAATACTATTATCTCGAAAGATTAGTATCGAATTTCATGTCAGTTTTGTGAATGCGCCCCGCATTTCGCGGCATCAACCCCTGCTTCCACACCAGCACTATTTACACATTTTGATCGGAGTTTCCCATGACCGCCACCGCTGGCACCGATACCCTGAACGGCACTACTTCGGCAGAGACCATTGATGGTCTGGCCGGAAATGATGTGATTTCTGGCGGCGGCGGGGCTGACCGCCTGATCGGCGGGCTTGGCGATGATACCATTACAGCGACGGGGGTGTTTAACCCGCTGACGCGGATTGGCGACGTGGCGGTTGTTAGCACGATTACCACAGGCTCGCAAACCTTTCCGGCCATGACACAGCTTTCGGGTGGCGGCTATGTGATTACTTGGGTTGATGAAACAACCGAAATTGGTAGCGGCGGCTCGGATATTCGGGCGCAAAGGTTTGATGCAACGGGTGCGAAGGTTGGGGCCGAAATTCATGTGAACGCGGGCCAAACTGATGCCAACCAATCGCAGCCCGCGGTGACAGCGCTGGCCAATAACGGTTTTGTCGTGACATGGACTGCCATCGAAGCATCGGCGGGCAGTGCGTTCACGTCCACCAACATCATGGCGCGCAGTTTTTCGGCCACCGATGTTGCATCAAGCATTGTTAACATAACGCCAAATACAACTGGCACACACCAAGACGAGTCATCTGTGGCGGCCCTTTCGGGGGGGGGGTATATTGTTGTTTATTCCAACAGCAGCCAAGCTGGCGATGAATCGGAACGCGGAATCAGCGGCCAAATTGTAAACGCAAATGGTACGCTGTCGGGCAGCCCGTTTCTGGTGAACACCTATACAACATCCTACCAAACCGTGCCTACCGTGGTGACCCTGACGAATGGGAATTTTGTCGTGGCCTGGCAGGATTCGATGGGCGCTCGTTCGACCAGCAGCTTCGATTCTGACGTGTCGTTTCGTGTGTACACCGCAGCGGGCGTTCCTTTGAATGCCACGTCGCAAGGCAACTTGAACAGCTCGATCGCATTCAGCCAAACGGCACCCAGCATTGCAGCCACGGCGGATGGGGGCTTTGTGGCGGTGTGGCAATCACAGCACAACCAAATCGTCGCGAATAGTCTTTTGCGCGATGCTATGGGCATTTACGGGCAGCGCTTTGATGCTGACGGCAATGGTCTTGGTGAATTCCAAGTTATGCAAAGTCTAACGCAAACACGCGTCACCGAAAACTTACCATCGGTCACAGTTTTGCCAGACGGCAAGTTTGTGGTGGTGTACGAGTCGGGCTCGCAAGATGCGGGGGGGGATTTTGATTACAACATTGTGGCCCGTGTTTTTAATGCGAATAATACACCCTTTACGGACGAATTTATTGTGACCACGCAAGGCGCTGGCGTGCAGACGAACATCCAGCCCAGCGTTGTGGCCACGGCGGGCGGATTTGTGATCTCATGGCGCGATATGGTGCCGACAGCGGACACCATCAATTCCATTCGCTATGCCTATGACACGGTTGTTCGCGCGGCCACGCTGGACGGCGGGGTTGGTAATGATGTGCTGACCGATGGCGCGGGGGACGCGATTTTGGTGGGCGGCGCGGGCGACGATACACTCACAGGCGGCGCGGGCAACGATACGCTAACAGGCGGAACTGGGGCGGATCGCTTTGTGATTTCGGCCGCTTCGGCCTTTGGTAATGATACGATCACCGATTATTCGGCAGCGCAGGGCGATGTGCTGATGGCAACCACCCCGTTTGTATTCTCAAGCACCTTAAATGAAATTCGCGCAGGCATGACATCCATCGCAGGGGCGGCAGGTGCGCTGATGTTTACCAGTTCGTTCGGATCTGTGCGCCTAAACGGCGCAGGATCAGCCTCAACTGTGATTTTGGGCGGGCAAACTGCCAGCGGTGATTGGATTTCAGGCGGCAGTCTAAACAACACCCTTTCAGGCGGCGCGCTGAACGATACGCTGTATGGCGACG
>CAXNJD010000317.1:0-3099 GCA_964202545.1 Cypionkella sp. | reverse complement strand
TGAGGATGCTTTTGTGCGATCCGTCAATTTGGGCCGCGCGGGCGATGCGCCCCTTGGCCTGCTGATTGACCCCATCGGCGTGCATTTTGACTTCTCGCGCCCTTCGCGGCTGGAACAGATTTTGGCCAAAGACCCGCTGGATGCTGCCCCGCTTTTGGCGCGGGCAAAGCTTGGTATCGCGCGGCTGCGCGCCTTGGATATCTCAAAATATAACATGCACGATCAGGGGCTTGCGCCGCCACAAGCGGGCTATGTTTTGGTGGTGGATCAAACGCAGGGCGATGCATCAATTGCCCATAGCGGTGCAGATGCCGCGCGTTTTGTCGAAATGCTGGATGCTGCGCGCACCGACCATCCCGCCGCGCGCATTGTGATTAAAACGCATCCAGAAACTGCACGGGGCTATCGCGCGGGGCATTTCGGCCCCAAAGATTGCGATGATCGCACCGAAATTCTGGACACCAATATCTCGCCTTGGGCGGTGCTTGAGGGCGCGGTTGCCGTTTATACCGTATCATCCCAAATAGGGCTGGAGGCGATTTTGGCAGGCCACCGCCCGCAGGTGTTTGGCGCACCGTTTTATGCGGGCTGGGGGCTCAGCGATGATCGCATGGCTACCTTGCGGCGGGGGCGCAAACTGACCCGCGCGCAACTGTTCGCCGCAAGCCATCTGATTGCGCCGCGCTGGTTTAACCCGTTTAAGGGCGCGCTGTGCAGCTTTGAAGAAATGCTAGATGTGTTGCAGGCCGACTTGCGCGCGCGGCGCGAGGATGGCGCGGGCTATGTCGCAGCGAACATGCGCGCGTGGAAACGCGGGCGCTTGCAGGCGGTGTTTGGCGCGCATAAGCCTTTGATATTTATCAAGGATATACAGCGCGCAGCACAGCGTGCCCGCGCCACGGGCCGCAACCTGATGGTCTGGGGCATGGCCAGCGCGCCCCCTGAGACCCCCGTTCTTCGCGTGGAAGACGGGCTGTTGCGCAGCCTTGGCCTTGGGGCCGAACTGACCCCGCCGCTGAGCCTAATTGTCGATGATCTGGGCATTTATTATGACCCCACTCATCCCAGCCGATTTGAGGCGCTGATGACGCAGCCAATTGCAGATGACGCGCGGGCGCGGGCGCATGTTTTGCTGGATGGTCTGCGCGCTGCGGGCCTGTCCAAGTATAACCTTGGCGGCGCAGGGCTGACCCTGCCCGATACAGCGAAAGATCGGACAGTTGTTCTGGTTGTGGGCCAAGTGACCGATGACGCATCGGTGCGCCTTGGCGGGGCTGGGCGCAGCAATTTAGACCTTCTGCGCGCCGCCCGAACGGCCCATCCGAATGGTTTTTTGATCTACAAACCCCACCCCGATGTTGAAGCGGGGCTGCGTGTGGGCACAGTGACCGCGCAAGATTTGGCGGGGCTGGCCGATTTTGTCGCTGTGCGCGCAGATGCGGCAAAACTGCTGGATCAGGTCGATGTGGTCTTTACGCTTACCTCAACTTACGGGTTCGAGGCGCTTTTGCGCGGGGTTGCCGTCACCACACTTGGCGCGCCGTTTTATGCAGGCTGGGGGCTAACCCGCGATTTGGGCGATGTGCCACAGCGTCGACGCGACCATCTGCGCAGCTTGGATCAAAAGGGCCTGCCAGCGCCAGATTTGATCCACCTAACCTATGCCGCGCTGATCGCCTACCCGCGCTATTTCGATCCTATCACGCGCCAGCCCTGCCCACCCGAAGTGGCGCTGCTGCGCCTGTCCACCGCCAAGCAAGGCGGGGCGGCCATGCCCAAAGGGGTGATGCTGCGGCTTTTGTCCAAAGCACAGGGTTATCTGGCCAGCTATGCCCATTTGTGGCGCTAAAGGCTCCACTATGGCATTGGCCACCACGCTGACGGAAAATAGGCGCAGCAGCCACAACAAAGCCATTGGCTGCACCACCTATCAAGCAGGCTTGCAACCACTTACCCATTTAAGCGCACGGAATTCGTCTGAACCGCGCCGCAGTCCTAAACCCATGAAAAAAGAGGGGGCGTTGTGCCCCCTCTGATCGCGGCCGCACCTTGGCGGGCCGCGAAGGCAGGGCTTTGCCCTGCGATTTGTGCGGACAGGGGCTTTGCCCCCGCAGGATTGCCGCGTTTTGCGCCAAATCCTTTCCCCATTCTAGGGCCGCTTAACCTGTTATGCCGCGCAAAGCACCCGCCGCATTTGCATTGATCTTAGGCCACCCCCGCGCCCAAGATCGAGCAGTTAGTAAATATAGCGGATCTGATCTGTCCAGTAACGTTCAATCCGCTTTAGGCTTTGGTTCATATGCTCCATGCCTGCGGCATCCACCAAACTGCGTTTAGACAGCCCGTCTGCATGACGGCCAAACAGATCGGTAAGCATGCCGCGCACACCGCGGCCCTTTTCCGTCAGACGCACGCGCACGCTGCGGCGGTCAATCTCGCTGCGCTGATGGTGCATATAGCCAAGTTCCACCAGTTTTTTCAGATTATAGGACACATTGCTGCCCTGATAGTAGCCGCGCGACTTGAGTTCGCCCGCAGTGACCTCGTTTTCGCCGATATTAAACAGCAAAAGCGCCTGCACCGAGTTTATTTCCAAAATCGCAAGCCGTTCGAATTCGTCTTTGATAACATCCAGCAGCAAACGATGCAGCCGTTCGACAAGGGCCAAGTTATCCAGATAGCCGGCCATCATCGCCTTGTGCGAGCCATCCAGAACGGGGGTAAAAGCTGTCATCTATACATCTCCACAGCAACGGGGGTAACTGAGGGCAGAAGCAGCCCAAATCGGAAACATATGGTAAACAAATGCAGGATTTTTCGCGAATTTTATCGATTTATGCGGTTTTTTTATTCAAACCGCTTGGGTTTAGCCCTTTGCCAAGCGGCCGCGTGAAAATTCTTCAATCTCGGCCAGCAATTTAGAAAATTGCGGAAGCATTTCTTGCTGACCTAGAATCATAGCCAAAAGGTCTTGATCATTTTCTTCAAGCAACGCGTCGTACACGCTTAGCGCATCCTCATCCATTCGCGCAATATATGCATCCGCATAGGGGCCAAGGATAAGGTCCATCTCCTTGATGCCACGCCGCCATGACCTCA
>CAXNJD010000316.1:0-3103 GCA_964202545.1 Cypionkella sp. | reverse complement strand
GTTTGGCGCCGCGCGTTTTGGCGTCGCCATATTAATTGCCCCAAGACCAAACGGCCACCGCCATGCGGATTGGGTTTTTCTTGGATGCAACGCCCATATCTTCGCCCGCGCCGCGCCATGCGATGGCGCGCACATAACCATCAGTTAGATTGTTGGCCGCAAGTGTCGCAGCTTTGGCGGCCTCGATATCTTCGACCGAAAAGGGCAGATCCATATCAAGCAGTTCGCCCGATTTGCGCAGGCGATGCGAATGTTCCACCGATTTGAAAATTTTACCGTTGTAGCAGCGCTCGCCCTCAAACACCGAGGAGGCGTAGTGCAGCGCATGGGTCAGAATATGCACATTGGCGCTGCGCCATTCCACCAGTTTGCCATCCATCCAGATGAATCCGTCCCGATCGTCATAGCCTGCCATCGCGCCCTCCTGATTTGCGAATGTTGCGCATGATAGGCCCGTTTCGGACATAATCTTGCGCTAAATCGTCGATTCGGTAGCAGTTTCCTCTTGGAATGTCAACAAGGCTGACATAAATTGCACCTAAGGTAAGTTGAAAAGGGGGCGGGTATGGTGGATGCAAAACTGGGCGATAACAGCCTGCTGTTTTTAACCGACGAAAACCTGCGCAAGGGGATCGAGGCGATGTTTTTCGCCTATCGCGGGTTTACATCCGACCCTGACCGTATTTTGCAAGATATGGATTATGGCCGCGCTCATCATCGCGCGGTGCATTTCATTCACCGCGCACCGGGCACGACTGTGGGAAATTTGCTGGACATTTTGGGGGTGACAAAGCAGTCGCTGAACCGCGTTTTGCGCAGCTTGTTTGAGGATGGTTTGGTCGAGGCGCGTGTGGGCCGCAAAGATCGGCGCGAGCGGCATTTGTACCTGACAGAAAAGGGCGCGGCGTTGGAGCGCAGCCTATCGGATGCGCAGCGCGCGCGCATGCGCAGTGCCTACCGCGCGGCGGGGCCCGAGGCTGTGGCAGGGTTTCGCACCGTTCTAGAGGCGATGATGGACGAAGAGCAGCGCCGACAATATCAGGCCCAATATCAGGGCGCAAAGGATGGCGCGCTATGACTGACGTGCAGGCGCATTTGCTGGTGGTGGATGATGACGAACGTATCCGCAGCCTCTTGCAAAAATACCTGATCCGTTCGGGGTTTTTGGTGACGGTCGCGCGCGATGCTGCCCAAGCGCGGCGTCTGCTGGCGGGGTTAGAGTTTGATCTGGCGATTTTGGATGTGATGATGCCGGGCGAGGATGGCGTGGCGCTGACCCGGTCTTTGCGCAAATCGTCGGTGATGCCGATTTTGCTGCTGACAGCCAAAGGCGAGACGATCCACCGTATTGATGGGCTTGAGGCGGGGGCGGATGATTATTTGGTCAAGCCGTTCGAGCCAAAGGAATTGGTTCTGCGCATCGGTGCCATTTTGCGCCGTGCGCCCGCGCCTGCCGCGCCGCAGCGCGCAAAGATGCTACATTTGGGCGATGTGCGCTATGACCCCGAGCGGGGGGAGTTGTGGCGCGGGGCGGAACTTGTGCGCCTGACGGCGACCGAGGCCGCGCTGATGCGCGCCTTTGCCGCCCAGCCCAGTAGCCCGATTTCGCGCGAAGGTTTGGCGGGGGGGATGGCGGATAGTGCCGATGGTGGGGGCGAGGGCGGCGGCGAGCGGGCGGTTGATGTACAGATCACCCGCTTGCGCCGCAAGATCGAGGCTGACCCGAAACAACCGCGTTATTTGCAGACGGTGCGCGGCGAGGGGTATATGTTGCAGCCTGATTGAGGCCGAAAAAGGGGGCGCACGCGCCCCCTCGCTGCGCTCACCCCCTGTGGATATTTGGAGAGTTAGGAAGGCCATGTTGATTTTTCACACCGAAGCAAGTGCGCGCCATGTCACGCCAGAAGGGCACTCCGAACGGGCGGCGCGGGTGGCGGCGGTGCTGCGCGGGCTGGAGGGTGTTGCCGCGCAGTGGCGCGAAAGTCCCATAGCGGATGACGCAGACATTCTGCGCGCGCATTCGGCGGCGCATTTGGCGCGGGTGAGGGCGGCGGCTCCGAGCCAAGGTTGGGCGCAGTTGGATGGCGATACGTTTATGTCGCAGGGATCGCTTGAGGCGGCGCTGCGTGCGGTGGGCGGGGCTACGGGCGCGGTGGATGCTGTACTTGCAGGGCAGGATGGGCGCGCCTTTGTGGTGGCTCGCCCGCCTGGGCATCATGCTGAGAGGGATCAGGCTATGGGGTTTTGCCTGTTCTCAACGGTGGCGATTGCGGCGCTGCGGGCGGTTCAGCATCACGGCCTTGCCCGTGTGGCGGTGGTGGATTTTGACGTCCATCACGGCAATGGCACGCAAGATTGCCTTTGGGATGAGGCGGGTGTGCGGTTTATCTCGACACACCAATCGCCGCTGTATCCCGGAACGGGCGCGTCAAGCGAGCGCGGCGCGCATGGGCAGATTGTGAATATACCCCTGCGCGCGGGAGGCGGGTCTGCGGCGATGCGCGCGGCGTACGAGGGGTCGGTCTTTCCTGTGTTGCGGGACTATCAGCCGCAACTGATCCTGATTTCGGCGGGGTTTGATGCGCACCAAAATGATCCTGTGGGCGGCTTAGGCTGGGGCACGGCAGATTATGCTTGGGTCACGCAGCAGCTGTGCGATATTGCGCGGGAAAGCGGCAATGCCCCTGTGGTATCCTGCCTTGAGGGCGGCTATGATTTGGGGGCGCTGCAGGATTGCGTGCGCGTGCATGTGGCGGCGATGAGGGGGGACAGGGATGAGTGACGACATTGCAAAGATGAGCTTTGAAGAGGCGATGGCCGCGTTGGAGGCGGTTGTGGGCCAGTTAGAGCGCGGCGAAGTGGCGCTGGAGCAAAGCCTTATCTTGTATGATCGTGGTGCGGCGCTGAAGGCGCATTGCGCGGCCAAGCTGAAAGAGGCCGAAGAAAAGGTGGAATTGATCCGCGCATCTGAGGGGCGCGCGGTGGGCACAACGCCTGTGGAGGGGCTGTGAGCTTTTCCGCACAACTTGCCGCTGATGCGGCGGCCATTGGCGATTACCTTGAGCGCGTTTTGCAGGCCAAGGGCGATGTGCCCGTGGCGGCG
>CAXNJD010000315.1:0-3112 GCA_964202545.1 Cypionkella sp. | reverse complement strand
CAATCCTTGGGTCTAGAGGCTGTCATTTCTGACGACTATCTGGATGTCGAGGAGGCGATTGCCGCCCTGCAACCCGAACTGATTTTGGGCACGCAAATGGAGCGCCATATCGGCAAGCGTTTGGGCATCCCATGCGCTGTCATTTCCGCGCCTGTGCATGTGCAAGATTTTCCTGCCCGCTATGCCCCGCAAATGGGCTGGGAAGGCGCGAATGTGATCTTTGATACGTGGGTGCATCCGCTTGTCATGGGGCTGGAAGACCATCTTTTGCACATGTTCCGCGATGATTTCGAATTCCATGATGCGGCGGGCGCGTCCCACCACGGCGGGCAACACAGCGAACGTCCGCCCGAACCTGAAACGCTGGTTCAGGCAATGGTTGCCTCCGATGATAGCAATATCATTTGGCTGGACCCTGCGGAAAAAGAATTAAAGAAAATTCCATTTTTTGTGCGCGGCAAAGCACGCCGCAACACCGAAAGCTATGCCGCCGAACGCGGAATTGCCGCGATATCGGTTGAAACCCTTTATGAGGCAAAAGCACATTATGCGCGTGGATAAGCCACTGATCCCAGCCTACAATGTCGTGATTGTCACATTAGACAGTCATGCCGCTGGCCCTGCCGCACGCATTGCGCCCCGTTTGGTTGCCGATTTTCCAGGGCTGACTGTTTCGGTTCATGCAAGCGCCGAATGGGCCGGCAATCCGGCGGCACTGGCGGCCACCAAGGCCGCGTTGGCCGAGGCGGATTTGGTCGTGGCCAATCTGATTTTCATCGAAGAACATATCACAGCCATTTTGCCAGACCTAACCGCAGCGCGCGCCCGCGCGGATGCTTTTGTTGGGTTGATTGCGGATAAATCCATCGTCAGCTTAACCAAAATGGGCGATCTGGATATGTCGCGCCCCGCTAGCGGCACTATGGCTTTGCTGAAAAAGCTAAAGCCAACGGCTAAGAAATCGACCAATTCGGGCGAGCGGCAGATGTCAATGCTGCGCCGCCTGCCAAAGATTTTGCGCTTCATCCCAGGTAAGGCGCAGGATTTGCGTGCGTGGTTCCTGTCGATGCAATATTGGCTTGGCGGGTCGGACGATAATATCGAAGAAATGGTGCGGTTTTTGGTGTCGCGCTATGCTGCCAAGGCTGATTGGCGGCAGGCAAAGGCGAAACCGCCTGTGGAATACCCCGAACTGGGGCTATACCACCCCGATTTGCCTGCGCGCATTACGACGAATTTGGCCGATCTGCCGCGCGCACAGGATGCTGTGGCCACAGTGGGCTTGCTGCTGCTGCGCAGCTATATTCTGTCGGGCGACACCGCGCATTATGACGCGGTGATCCGTAAATTTGAGACGGAAGGCATTGCCGTTGTGCCAGCCTTTGCATCGGGCCTTGATGGCCGACCTGCGATTGAGGCGTATTGCCAAGCCGGCGGCGTGGCATCGGTTGATGCTCTGGTCTCGCTGACTGGTTTTTCGCTGGTCGGTGGGCCTGCATATAATGACAGCGAGGCGGCCGCCAAGGTGCTTGGCGCGTTGGACGTGCCCTATATCGGCGCGCATCCGCTGGAATTTCAGACGCTCGGCCAATGGGCCAGCGCCGGCCAAGGGCTGGGGCCGATTGAAACCACCATGTTGATTGCGCTGCCTGAAATTGACGGGGCCACCAACCCCACGGTTTTTGCAGGCCGCCACGGGCAAGACGGCTGCCAAGGTTGCGGCCATATGTGCAAGGGTTCGGCGACCAGTAAGGCGATGGCCCCTTGCCATGAGCGTATCACGTCGCTTGTTGAAAAAACACGGCGTCTGGCGCATTTGCGGCGCGCGGCCAATGCGGACAAAAAGCTTGCCATTGTGCTGTTTGGCTTTCCGCCCAATGCGGGGGCTGCTGGCACGGCGGCCTATCTTTCGGTATTTGAATCGCTGCACAATACGCTGCTGGCGATGCAGACGGCGGGCTACCGCCTAGAGGTTCCTGCCAGCGTGGATGATCTTCGCGCGGCGGTTTTGGGCGGCAATGCGGCGCGCTATGGCCAGCCTGCCAATGTGGCAGATTTTGTCAGCGCAACGCATATCGTAGGCCAAACAGCCCATCTGGCAGAAGTCGAGGCCGCATGGGGGCCAGCGCCCGGCAAAGTACAATCAGACGGCGCGAATGTGTTCGTTCTGGGCCAGCATTTTGGCAATGTGTTTGTCGGCCTGCAGCCCACCTTTGGGTATGAGGGCGATCCGATGCGCCTATTGTTTGAACGCAGCTTTGCCCCCACACATGCCTTTGTGCAGTTCTATCTGTGGCTGCGAAACACTTACCGCGCCGATGCGGTTTTGCATTTTGGGATGCACGGCGCGCTAGAATTCATGCCTGGCAAACAAGCAGGTCTTGGCGCGCGCGATTGGCCTGATCGTCTGATTGGCGAGATGCCAAACATCTATCTTTACGCTGCCAATAACCCTTCTGAGGCGAGCCTAGCCAAGCGGCGCAGCAACGCCATCACCATCACACATCTGACGCCGCCTTTGGCGCAGGCGGGGCTGTATAAAGGTCTGCTTGATCTGAAAGACAGCCTTGCGCGGTACCGCGCAATGGATATTGGTGCTCAGGGCCGTGATGATCTAGCCCTGCTGATTTCCGAGCAGGCCGCAGCCGTCGATATGGACGGCAGCGCGCCAGATAAGCTGTGGCTCACCTTGATCGAGGCTGAAGGCAGCCTGATCCCAGAAGGGCTGCACGTTCTGGGCCGCGCGATGAGCGATGTTCAGCGCGCCGCTTATCTTGACCTGCTGCCCACAATGGACAAGGCCGAGCGCGCCCGCATTGACGCGCTTCTGGCGAAAGATACCGAACTTCCTGCCATTTGGCGCGCACTGTCGGGCCGCTTTATCCAGCCCGTGGCAGGCGGCGATTTAATCCGCAGCCCGCAGATTTTGCCCACAGGCCGCAATATTCATGCGTTCGATCCGTTCCGTATGCCCACCGAATTTGCCTTGCGCGATGGTGCGGCGCAGGCGCAGGTGTTGCTGGATACACATGCACGCCTGCCCCGTTCGGTGGCGCTGGTGTTGTGGGGATCGGACAATATCAAAACCGATGGTGGGCCGATTGCGCAGGCG
>CAXNJD010000314.1:0-3113 GCA_964202545.1 Cypionkella sp. | reverse complement strand
ATGTGCATGGTCATGTGTTTTTGGTAAAACAGGCTCTGACCCTGAGGAACAGGCCCCAAACATTGGGCTGCGACCACGCTTGCATCCGTGCTTTGGCTGGCGATCACCGCGTCCCGCATCGGGTGGTCAATGCCCGTTGCGCGCAGATAAGCGGCATAAAACGGCTCGTCCACCACGGCGCAATCGCCACGCGCGGCGAAGGAATACATCAGGGCGGTGGACAGGTTGCGCGGGCCTGACCACATGGCAACTCTTTGGGCCGCCCTCATGCGCCGACCAGTTCTTTATACAAATCGCGCAGGCGCTGGGTGACGGGGCCCATGTCGCCGCTGCCAATCACCCGCCCATCAATACTGCCCACAGGAGTCTGCGCACCAAAAGTGCCTGTCAAAAACGCCTCATCCGCGCTGTAGGTGTCCACCAGCGTAAAGTTCCGCTCAAACACGGGGATGCCGTTTGCTCGGCACAGATCGATCACCTTTTGCCGCGTGATGCCGTTCATGCAATAGTCCCCCGTGCTTGTCCAAACCGCGCCTTTGCGCACAATAAAGAAATTGCAGGCGTTGGTGGTGTTCACAAAGCCGTGGATATCCAGCATCAACGCCTCGTCCGCGCCAGCCTTTTCGGCGGCGATACAGGCCAGAATGCAGTTCAGTTTGCTGTGCGAATTCAGCTTTGGGTCTTGCGTCATCGGCAGTCCGCGCAGGTGCGGCACTGTGGCCAGTTTAATCGGGCGGGGCAGTTTCTGGCGCGAATGCTCCATGATAATTGCAATTGTAGGCCCCTGCTGCGATAGCTTGGGGTGCTGAAAGGGCCGCGATTTAACGCCCCGTGTCACCATGAAACGGGCATGCACATCATTGGCCATGCCGTTGGCCTTTTGCGTGTCTAACAGCGCGGTTAGAGCCGCATTTTTATCCACGCCAATATCCAGATCAATCGCCTTAGCCGCCTCGAACAAGCGATCAAAATGTTCGTCTGCAAAGGCCCAAGTGCCGTTATACAGGCGCAGCCCTTCCCACACGCCATCGCCCAGCATAAAACCCGCATCGTAGACCGAAACCAGCGCCTCGCGCTTTGGCACAATGCGGCCATTCACATAGATAAGGATTTCCTCATTGCGGGCGTCCTCTTCGGCCTGATGGGTGGAAATATGGCCCGTTTGGGTATCGATCATAGCGGTCTCCTTTTGCGCGGCAACGCTACCGCGCGCGCGGGTCGTCACGCAAGCGTGTCTTGCCTAAGATCGATTTGCACTAAATGATATGGCAAATCTGAAAGGACATCCCATGCACCGCATTTTTCTTGCTACCCTGCTGCTGCTGGCCCCGTTGGCGGCCCGCGCTGAAACCGCCATTGTGGCTGGGGGTTGTTTTTGGTGTGTTGAATCCGACTTTGAAGGCGTAAAGGGGGTATCTGGCGTTGTTTCGGGCTATACTGGCGGCGATTCAGAGAACCCAACCTATGAACGACATTCTGGCCATTTTGAAGCAGTTGAAATCACCTTTGATTCCAGCGTGATCACATACGAACAAATCATCGAAAAATTTCTGCGATCGGTTGATGTCACAGATGGTGGCGGCCAGTTCTGTGACCGTGGCCCTGCCTATCGCACAGCTATTTTCCCCCAAAATGCGGCACAAAACAGTGCAGCGCAGGCCGAACTTGCCCGCGCCGAATCTGAGTTGGGGCAAAAAATTGTCACCCCCATTCTACCTGCCAAAACCTTTTGGATCGCCGAGGATTATCATCAAGACTATTATAAGGGCCAGAACATAGTGTTGACGCGCGGCGGCGTGAAAACCCAAGCCGAGGCGTACAAGTTCTACCGCAAATCCTGCGGCCGCGATGCGCGTGTAGCACAGCTTTGGGGCGATAAGGCCGCTTTCGCGCACAAGGATTAGTGCGCACAACTATTAGCTTTCTGTTCCCCGCAGGCTTTTGTAACTTGGTGCAAAGGGGAATGATGTGAGCACTGATACCGTCACGCCAATGATGGCCCAATATCTTGAAATAAAGGCGCAGATGCCTGACGCGCTGCTGTTTTACCGTATGGGCGATTTTTACGAGATGTTTTTCGACGACGCCGTGGCAGCGGCGGCAGCGCTGGACATAACCCTAACCAAACGCGGCCTTCATAAAGGCGAGCCGATTTCGATGTGCGGCGTGCCCCATCACGCGGCCGAAGGTTATTTGCAACAGCTGATTCGCAAAGGCTTTCGCGTGGCGATTGCCGAACAGATGGAAGACCCAAGCGAGGCGAAAAAGCGCGGCTATAAATCTGTGGTGCGGCGCGAAATTGTGCGTCTTGTTACCCCAGGTACGCTGACAGAAGAGGCGCTGCTGGACGCGCGCAAGCATAATTTTCTGGCCGCCTACGCAACCGTACGTGGCGAATCGGCGTTGGCGTGGTGTGATGTGTCTACGGGCGCGCTGCATGTGTCTGCCTGCCCCATCGTGCGCCTTGGCCCCGAACTTGCGCGCCTTTGCCCCAGTGAAATCCTGCTGATCGAGGACGAGGACGAGACCGTAATATCGATTGCCATTGAGGCGGGCGCGGCGGTGACCGACCTTTCGCGCGCTAGCTTTGATTCGGGTTCGGCGGAAAAACGGCTGTGCACGGCGTTTAAGGTGGCGTCGATGGATGCGTTCGGCCAGTTGGATCGCGCCGAGATTTCGGCACTGGGCGCAGTGCTAGATTACATATCCCTTACCCAGCGCGGCCAAATGCCCCTATTGCGCCCGCCTGTGCAGGAAAAACTGGGCGGGACGATGATGATTGATGCCGCGACACGGCGCAATTTAGAACTGGTTCAGTCGCTAAGCGGGGGGCGGGAAGGATCGCTTTTATCGGTGATTGACCGCACAATTACAGCCGCAGGCGGCAGGCTGTTGGAGCGGCGGCTGTCGAACCCATCATGCGATTTGGCGCTGATCCAAGCGCGCCAAGCGGGGGTCGCCCATTTTGTGGAAAACCCCGCCCAACGCGATGCGCTGCGCCTGATGATGCGGGGTGTGCCAGATATTGAACGCGCGCTGTCCCGCCTTGCGCTTGGCCGTGGTGGGCCGCGCGATTTGGGTGCTGTGCGCGATGGATTGGGTGCGGCGCAGCG
>CAXNJD010000313.1:0-3116 GCA_964202545.1 Cypionkella sp. | reverse complement strand
TGGCCGCTGCTTTGGCGGCAGCAGGCGTGGTTGCCGCAGCGGCAGCTTTTGGCGCGGCGGCGTCAGATTTCGCTGCAGCAGGCTTGGCTGCGGCTGCAGCTTTGGGCGCAGCGGCAGATTTTACTTCCACAGGCTTGGCGGTGGCTTCGGCCTTGGCTGCGGGTTTCGCGGCTGCATTTGGCGCAGCTGCTGGCTTTGCGGCGGCAGGTTTGGCTTCGGCCTTGGCAGCAGCAGGTTTGGCGGCAGCGGCGGCTTTGGGCGCAGCAGCGGCTGCGGCTGGTTTTGCAGCAGCTTCAACTGAGGCTGGCTGCGCATCAGCTTTTGGTGCAGCAGGGGCTGCAGCGCTGGCGGCAGGGGCAGATTTCATTGCGGCAGGTGTGGCGGCGGCAGCGGCGGGTTTTGCGACAGGGGCCGCGCCAGCGGCGCTAGAGGGTTGGCCTTTAAATGCATAACCCAAAACGGCCAGCAAAATGGCAAAGACCACAGCGCCGATGATAGCTGCCGTCAGAAAGCCCATATGGCCCAGCACCTCGGATACGCCAAATGCGACGATCCCGCCCGCCAAAGCCAGCCAAAAACTCAGTCCCAAAGTTCCGTTATTCATGCGTTACTCTCCTGACTATGCCGCTTTGCGGCTGTTTAACTTCCCTGTCTTGGGGGTTCCCCCCTATTCGGCCTTGGCTTTGGCCGTTGCTTTTGCCGCTTTCGCGGCGGGTTTCGCCGAAGCCCCAAGCCATGGGGTTGTCAGCGGCACTTCTGTGCCGTCAATCCGCTTGACGGTGTCACCAATATCGACCGCACGCTGCGCCGACGCGTTATGCGCTGCGCGGCCCGCTGCGTTTTCGGTCAGCGATGTCAGCCCCGACAGCGGCTCTGCCGCATAGCGCCCGTTTTGCGGGCCAGCCACGGGCACCTCGCCGCCCGCAAAGCGCGCAATCAAATCGCGCAGTTTTTCGGGGGTCAAGTCTTCGTAATAATCCTTGCCGATTTGGGCCATGGGCGCATTGGCGCAGGCGCCCATGCATTCCACCTCTTCCCACGAAAAATTGCCGTCTTTGGACAGGCTGTGTGCGGACGGAGAGATAAGTTCTTTGCAGACCGCAATCAATTCTTCGGCGCCGCAGATCATGCACGATGTCGTGCCGCAAATCTGCACATGGGCGATTTTGCCCACAGGTTGCAACTGGAACATGAAATAGAACGTCGCCACTTCCAGCGCGCGGATATAGGCCATGCCCAGCATATTGGCCACATGTTCAATGGCGGGGCGGGTTAGCCAGCCTTCCTGTTCCTGCGCGCGCCACAGCAGCGGGATAATCGCCGAAGCCTGCCGCCCTGCGGGATATTTCGAAATCTGCCCTTCGGCCCACGCCAGATTGGCGGGGGTGAAGGCAAAGCTGTCAGGCTGGTCTTTGTGCAGGCGGCGTAGCATTAGCGGTCAACCTCTCCAAACACGATATCCATCGTGCCGATAATTGCGGCCACGTCGGCCAGTTGGTGGCCCTTTGCCACGTGATCCATCGCTTGCAAATGCAAGAATCCTGGCGCGCGGATTTTGGTCCGGTAGGGTTTGTTGCTGCCATCTGATTTCAGGTACACGCCAAACTCGCCCTTGGGGGCCTCGACCGCAACATAAACCTCGCCCGCGGGCACGTGAAAGCCTTCGGTATATAGCTTAAAGTGATGGATCAGCGCCTCCATCGACGTTTTCATATCGCGGCGGTTGGGGGGTGTGATTTTGCCGCGCGCCAGCACTTCGCCGCCTTCCATGCGCAGTTTGGCAATGGCTTGGCGGATGATCATGATAGACTGGGTCATCTCCTCCATGCGCACCAAATAGCGGTCATAGCAATCGCCGTTTTTGCCGACGGGGATTTTAAAATCGAACTCGTCATAACATTCATAAGGCTGCGATCTGCGCAAATCCCACGCCATGTTGCTGCCGCGCACCATCACCCCGGAAAAGCCGTATTTCAAAATATCGTCTTCGGTCACAACGCCAATATCAACATTGCGCTGTTTGAAAATGCGGTTTTCAGTCAGCAGAGTGTGCAAGTCTTCCAGAACTTTTGGGAAGGACCACGTCCACGCTTCGATGTCATCTAATAGGGCATCCGGCAGGTCTTGATGCACCCCACCTGGGCGGAAATAGGCCGCATGCAGGCGCGCGCCGCAGGCACGTTCGTAAAACACCATCAGCTTTTCACGTTCCTCAAAGCCCCACAGCGGCGGGGTCAGCGCGCCCACGTCCATCGCTTGGGTGGTGCAGTTCAAAAGGTGGTTCAAAATGCGGCCAATTTCGCAGAACAAAACGCGGATCAGGGATGCGCGGCGCGGCACAACCGTGCCCGTCAGCGTTTCAATCGCAAGGCACCACGCATGTTCTTGGTTCATCGGGGCCACGTAATCTAGGCGGTCGAAATACGGCAGGTTTTGCAGATATGTGCGGCTTTCCATCAGCTTTTCGGTGCCGCGATGCAAAAGACCAATATGCGGATCGCAGCGTTCGACAATCTCGCCGTCCAGTTCCAGCACAAGGCGCAGCACGCCATGCGCAGCAGGGTGCTGGGGGCCAAAGTTTAGGTTGAAATTGCGGATGCGCTGCTCGCCCGTCAGGGCATCGCCAAAAGCATTCGTTTCCAGCTTTCCGTCCATCATATCAATACCTTATGGGTGGTGGGGGCGGTGTTCATCTCGTCCATCGCATCGCGCCATGCTTGCGGCAGGTCAGCAAAGCTTTGGGCGATATAGTCATATTGCGGGCGCAAAAAGCGCACAGCACCCGCGCGCAAGGCATCGGGCATGGGCAAATCGCGCCCTTCATGCACGCGCTTGGACATATCGGCAGCAAGGGGGCCAATGCCAACAAAGGCAAGCAAGCGGTCAAACCCCGCCTTAGTGAACAGATCTTCGGTGAACATCACCATCAGGCTGTCCCCAAAGACGCGCTGCAATTTCGGCAGGTTGCTGGCATAATCGCCGCGCCGCACCATGCCGCGAATGCCGCCATCCTCGTCGCCTGCGATCACATTTTGCAGCATGGCGGCGCAGGCGGCGTCAAACGTATTTGGCGTAGTGCGCGCAGCCGACATGCGAATATGGCTCCACAGCCGCGC
>CAXNJD010000312.1:0-3118 GCA_964202545.1 Cypionkella sp. | reverse complement strand
TCGGCCACAGTGTCCAACGCCTCCGATCTGCGCCGCCTTTTGGCGCGCAGGCGGTCGGTGCACAGGTTTACGGCCACGCGGTAGGCCCAAGTCGTCACCTGAGCTTCGCCCGCACGCCATTCGGGCGCAGCGCGCCAAAGGCGCAGCATAACCTCTTGCGCAATATCCTCGGCCTCGGCGCGGTCGCCCAAGGTGCGTGTGGCATAACCCAAAATGCGCGGCACGATGCGGTGGGCCAAATCACGCGCCGCATCGGGGTCACCGTTTGCATACGCCGTCAAAAGCGCCGCATCTTGGGCAAAGTTTTGCAAGTCCTTGGCCATATCCATTCCGAAAGGTCTATTGCGCGCGGGCCGCAAAAGCAACGCGGCCCGCGCGTATGTGTGGGGGGCGTAGCCCCCCCGTTTTGTGTTTACCAAAAGCCGCCAAAGCCGCCCTTGCCGCCATCGCGCCCACCGCCATGGCGGCCTTTGCCGCCGTGACGCCCGCCGCGATCGGCCATCTTGGCCTGTGCCGCGTCTGCCTCGGCTTGGCTGATTGCGCCGTCGCTATCGCCGTCTACGCGGTCGAACATCTTGGCGGCGCGCCCATCGCTTGCGGCCATTTCGGCAACTGTCAGCGCACCATCGCTATCGCTGTCCAAATCCACAATCATACGTTTGGCAAAATTATCGGCGCGGGCCTGCAATTGGGCGCTGGCGCGTGCCACGTGATGGGCGGCTAATTCGGCTGCACTAATCTTGCCATCTTTGTCTGTATCCATCGCGGTGATTTCCGCCGCGCGAAAAGCCTCGGCCTCGGCTTTGGTAATGGTGCCATCTTTGTCGGTATCCATCGCTGCAAAATCGAACATCGCGGGGGGTGTGTCAGCAGTGGTCGCTGCAGGCGCTGCTGCAGGGGCTGTTGCATCTTGTGCCATCACAGCCAGTGGCGCGGCGGCCGCGGCCATAGCGGCAATGGTCAATACGGCCAAAGTCTTTGTTGTCGTCAAACGCATCTTTACTCTCCATCATACCGGCGCTGGGTTTGTCTTGCGCCGTTCATACTGGGGTAAACGGCGCGGCTTTCGCTTTCCGTCGCGCGGCTGCAATAAATCGCACGCATTGTGCGACAAAGCCGCACGGAGAGGCAAATTTCGCTAAACATTAAGGCGCAGCTAAGGTAACACTAGGTGGTTAGCGGAAGGAACGCGCCATGCCCAGCACACCCAGCCTAGAGGCAGACCTGCCAGAGGCAGATCGCCCAACATGGCCTTCCATTAAGCGGGGCTGGCACGGGAAATGCCCCAACTGTGGGTCTGGACCAATGCTGCGCGGTTACCTAACGGTGCGCGATTCTTGCCCAGCCTGCGGCGAGGCGTTATATCATCAGCGCGCGGATGACGGGCCTGCTTATTTGACCATTTTGATTGTCGGGCATTTGATGGCCCCACTTTTGATGTTTGTTTTCACCACTTGGCGGCCTGAACCCGCAACGTTGATTGCGATATTCTCGCTGTTTACCGTTGTGACATCGCTGTATCTGCTGCCGCGCATCAAGGGTGCAATGGTTGCATTGCAGTGGGCAAAGCGGATGCATGGATTTGGCACAGCCCCAATTGACGCGGCAGATCTGCATCATGATCCCGCCTGAAGATATTATCGCCCCAGCAGCCAGTATGATTGTGCTGCAAGGCTGGGGCGATGGTGCCAAAGTATTGATGGGTCAGCGCGCAGCAGGCGCCGCCTTTATGCCCAGTAAGTTCGTGTTTCCGGGCGGGCGCGTAGATGAGGAGGATCATGACACTGATCTGCCTGATCTTTTATCCCCCACTTGCCAGACATCCTTGCACCTGCATCCCGTGGGCGGGCCAATCAGCCCGCGCGCACTGGTCGCCGCTGGCCTACGCGAACTGGCCGAAGAAACAGGATTGCAACTGTCGCAGCCGCGCGCCAGTGCCTTGCGCTTTGTGTTTCGTGCCATCACGCCGCCTGGACGTTCGCGCCGCTTTGATGCGCGGTTTTTTCTGGCCCGCGCGCAAAATTTTGACGGCGATCATGCGGGGTTTTCCGCCGCCTCGGGCGAGCTTTCGCATTTGCAATGGCTACCGCTGATAGAAGCCCGCGCACTGGACTTACCATTCATCACCCGCGTGATTTTGGCCGAACTGGAAGCAAATCTTACAGGCGAAAATTGGGCTGGCTCGGGCGGTGTTCCGTTCTTTGACAATTCTGGCCCCCATCCCGCATTCATGCGGCTTTAATCCGCGCTTTTATCCTTGCGGTCTTGGGTGACGGGCCAAATCGGGTGCGGCACGGGATCTTTTGCGGCAAATAGGTATCGGGCAAACACCTCGGCATAGTTTTTGTACCGATACCCGTCATTGCGGCGCAAGAAATGATCGCGCTTTGCCGCATATAGTGCCGGCAAGCGATACCATGCGACAGTTGGGTGCATATGATGCACGACATGGTAGTTGTTGTTCAAGAACAACAACGCCAGCGGGCCGCGGTCTTCGACCACCACGGTGCGCGCGCGGGCAGATGCATACGCACGGTGTTCCAAAAACGTGCGGATGCGCAGCAGGCCAAGCCCGATATAAACCGCCAAAGCATAAGCCCAAACCGCCATACCTGTTGCCTGCAGATACCAGAACACTGGGATCAGCCCCGCCGCGTTCAGCCCCCAGCCCAGCCAAACCCGCGCCTTGCCCGCCGCCAAAAGCCGCAGTTCGCTGGCCAGAAAATACCCGATGCCAATCGCAGGGCCAAGAATGATGCGCCCCGCTAAACTGTTATTGGCCTCCAGCACCGTCTGCCACCAGCGCGGCAGGCGCGCCCAAACCGCAGGATCGAAAAAGTTTGATTCGGGGTCATCATACGGGTCTGTCAACGCAGGGTCGTAGTGATGCGCCAGATGCGTGTCTTTAAACCGCATATAGGGCACCACAACGAACAGCGCAGGAAACACCAGCGCCTCACCAGCCCATTGGCGCGCAAAAGGGTGGCCGTGCAGCACCTCGTGTTGCAGGGATGAAAACTGCGCCAGCGCGATGCCAACGATCACAACAGACAGCAGCGGCCACGCGCCCCACAGCGCGCCGCCCAGCGCTAATGCGCCATAGGTAGCAACGATCAGC
>CAXNJD010000311.1:0-3118 GCA_964202545.1 Cypionkella sp. | reverse complement strand
ACTGTTCAAGGCGGCACTATCACGGCGATGGGCGCGCCCGCGCCCGAAGGGACCAGTATCATCGACTGCGGGGGCGATTGTTTGGCCCCAGGGATCGTCGATTGGGGCGTGAAGATTGGTGAGCCGGGGGAGCGGCATAAGGAAAGCTTCCGCTCGGCGGGGTTGGCGGCGGCGGCGGGCGGGGTGACGACGATGATCGTGCGGCCCGATACCGCGCCCGCGATTGATACGCCTGAGGCGCTGGAGTTTGTGACTCGCCGCGCGGCTGAATCTGTGGTGCGGATTCGGCATATGGCGGCGCTGACCAAGGGGCGCGCGGGGCATGAGATGACGGAAATCGGTTTTCTGCTGGATGCAGGCGCGGTGGCGTTTACTGATGTTTTCAATGTGAGCAATGACACCAAGGCGCTGTCGCGCGCGCTGACCTATGCGCGGGCGATGGGTGCGCTGGTGGTGGGGCATCCGCAAGAAATGGGATTGTCTTCGGGGGCTTCGGCCACAAGCGGAAAGTTTGCCTCCCTTCGCGGTATTCCTGCCGTTTCAAACATGGCCGAACGCATGGGGCTTGACCGCGATATTGGTCTGGTCGAGATGACGGGCGCGCGCTATCACGCCGACCAAATCACCACCGCCCGCGCCCTGCCTGCGCTGGCACGGGCCAAGAAGAATGGTTTTGACGTGACCGCTGGGGTATCTATTCACCATCTGACGTTGAACGAAATTGATCTGGGCGATTACCGCACATTTTTCAAATTCACCCCGCCCTTGCGCAGCGAGGAAGACCGTTTGGCTGTTGCGGCTGCGCTGGCCGATGGTTTGATTGATGTGGTGGGGTCTTTCCACACGCCAGCCGATGAGGAATCCAAGCGCCTGCCGTTTGAAGATGCCGCCGCAGGGGCGGTTGGCCTGCAAACGCTGCTGCCTGCTGCGCTGCGCCTGTATCATGCGGAGCAGATCAGCATGCCTGCCCTCTGGCGCGCGCTGGCGTTGAACCCTGCCAATCGGCTGGGTCTGCCGCAGGGCCGCCTTGCCATTGGCGCGCCTGCCGATTTGGTGCGGTTTGACCCTGATGCGCCTTATATCCTTGACCGCTTTAGCCTTGCCTCTAAGTCAAAAAACACGCCCTTTGACGGCTGCCGCATGGAGGGTAGGGTGAAAGCTACTTATGTCGCGGGCGTGCCCGTTTATGAGGGATAAACCATGCCGTTGATCATAACCGATCCGATGCTGCTCGCGCTGGTTGCGCTGTTGGCGTATTTGCTGGGATCTATCCCCTTTGGACTGGTTTTGGCCCGCCTGATGGGGCTGGGGGATTTGCGCGCCATTGGGTCGGGCAATATAGGCGCGACGAATGTGCTGCGCACGGGCAGCAAAAAGGCGGCGTTTGCGACTCTGATCCTTGACGGGGCCAAGGGCGGTGTTGCGGTGCTGATCGCACAGACGGCGCTGGGGCCAGACGCTGCGCAAGTGGCGGGGCTGGCTGCGTTTTTGGGCCATTTGTACCCTGTTTGGCTGCGGTTTAACGGCGGCAAAGGCGTGGCCACATTTATCGGCGTCACGCTAGCGCTGGCTTGGCCTGTGGGCCTGTCGATTTGCGGGATTTGGCTGCTGGTTTTTGCTGGCACCCGCATATCATCGCTGTCGGCGCTTGCCGCGGCTGGGATGTCTGTTTTTGTGGCCTTTTTGCTGGGCCCGTTACACTTGGTGGCACTGATGCTGCTGCTGACCATTCTGATTTTCATCAAACACCGCGCCAATATCGCCCGCCTACGCGCGGGCGCCGAACCCAAGTTTGGCGCGAAGTAGCCAAATCTCTTGCAATTCTTGCTTGCATTTTAAACGCCGAAAGGTTGAATGGCGCCGATTTGCCAAAAGGCAAGCTAAGCAAGAACGAGGGAACCAAAATGCAACCTGTGACTGCTTTGAAAGCGGCATTTCAAAACTTTGTGAACTTTAAAGATCGCACCTCGCGCGCTGGCTTTTGGTCGTATGTTCTGGCTTATCTGGGTGTTGCGGTTATCCTAAGCTTTGTTGATTCGGCCTTGTTTGCGGGCGGATCTGCCGAAATGATCGCGGGCGAAGATATGGCAGTTAGCTACAACTCTGGCCCGCTGGGGTCGCTCTGGGCGCTGGTAAATTTTATTCCAATCATCGCCATTTCTGCGCGCCGCATGCACGACACCAACCGCACGGGCTGGTTGCAGCTGCTGGGATTGATCCCGTTTTTGGGCTGGATTTTCTTGATCTACGTATTCGTGCAAAAAGGCACTTCGGGCGAGAACCGCTTTGGCGCGGATCCGCTGGCCTAGGGCATGACACAGCTAGATCAGGGGGTTGGCGGCGCGATGGCACCATTTTTGCATCGCCTGCCTGAAGGTTACAGCGAAGGGATGTTTCAGGGCCATCGATACAGGTTGGAAAAGACCACGTTTAACAGCGGGCGCAGCGTTAAATTTTACGCCCGCGCGCTGGATGGAACCGATTTTGTCAGCCTAAACCTGTATCTGCTGGCATCGGGCGAGGCGCTGAAGCCGTGCGAGATGCCCGAGGAAAAGGTGCGGGCATTTCTGATAGGCGTCGCGCCGCTATAGGGTGGTTGCGGCGTAAACCTTGGTCAAATCCCCTGCCCATGCGCCGTTATACAGCGCAAGCAAACGGTCGGCTTGGGTGTACTCGCGGCTAAGATTTTCCACCAGGGGGGCCAAATACGCCTCCTCATTCATGCCGCGCGCGGCAAGGCCTGCGTGCGAAAGGCCTACAGCGGCGCGCGCCAGATCGATCAGATTTATATCGCCCGCCTGTGCCTGTAGCCCGTGTTCGGACGCAGCCACGCGCAGACCTTCGCGGGTTTCGTTGTCCAATCCTTTGACCAAATCCCACGCGGCATCAAGCGCGGTTTGGTCATACATCAGCCCCACCCAAAAGGCGGGCAGCGCGTTGATATGCGCCTGATTGCCGCAATCGGCCCCGCGCATTTCGATGAATTTCTTGACCCGCGCCTCAGGAAAAACCGTGGTCATATGGTCGGCCCAATCAGAAAGCGTGGGCTTTTCGCCCGGCAATGCGGGCAGCTTTCCGGCCAGAAAATCGCGGAACGACTGGCCCAAGGCATTGATAT
>CAXNJD010000310.1:0-3141 GCA_964202545.1 Cypionkella sp. | reverse complement strand
GCGAAGAAGAATGCGATCTCGCGCGCTGCAGCCGCTTCGCTATCCGACCCATGAGCCGAATTTTCGCCCTTGGACAGAGCAAATTCCTTGCGGATCGTGCCTTCAGCGGCGGCCGCTGGGTCGGTTGCGCCCATTACTTCGCGGTTCTTGGCAATGGCGCCCTCGCCTTCCAAAACCTGTACAACGACCGGCTCAGATGCCATAAAATCGCACAACTCGCCAAAAAAGCCGCGCTTTGCGTGTTCGGCATAGAACTGACCCGCTTGCGCTTTGGTCAGATGAATACGCTTGGATGCGACAACGCGCAGGCCGGCGTCTTCAAATTTGGCCACAATTTTACCCGTCAGGTTGCGCTTAGTGGCGTCGGGCTTGATGATGGATAGGGTGCGTTCAATGGCCATCTGGCTCTCCATAAAGTTGGGGCTTGCGCCCGAAAACTGATGCGCGGCGCTTAGCACGCGGCAAAGCAGTTGAAAAGCCGCTAAGTGGTTGACGCCGCGTGCGCCATGGGGCATCCCCCGCATCATGTTAAAAATCGAAGATATCACCTATAACGTCGAAGGCCGCCCCCTGTTTGAAGGGGCCTCTGCCACCATTCCCACGGGGCATAAAGTGGGGCTTGTGGGCCGCAACGGGGCAGGCAAAACCACGCTGTTCAAGCTGATTAAACAGGAACTGGCATTAGAGGGCGGCGAGATTTCAATGCCGAACCGCGCCCGCATTGGCGGTGTTGCGCAGGAAGTGCCGTCATCGTCTACATCCCTGCTGGACACGGTTTTGTCCGCAGATACCGAGCGGGCAAGCCTGCTGGCCGAGGCGGAAATTGTAACAGACCCTCACCGCATTGCCGAAGTGCAGGCGCGGCTGGCAGATATTGATGCTTGGTCGGCCGAAGGGCGCGCATCGGCCATTCTAAAGGGTCTGGGCTTTGACGCCGCAGCCCAGCTAAAGCCATGCAGCGATTTTTCGGGCGGATGGCGGATGCGCGTGGCGCTGGCGGGTGTGCTGTTTGCCCAGCCCGATTACCTTCTGTTGGACGAGCCGACCAACTATCTTGATTTGGAAGGCGCGCTGTGGCTGGAGTCATATTTGCAAAAATACCCACACACCGTGTTGATCATCAGCCATGATCGCGGGCTTTTGAACCGCGCCGTATCGGGCATTTTGCACCTAGATAACCGTCAGCTAACCTATTGGTCTGGCCCCTATGACCAGTTTGCGCGCCAATTTGCCGAACGCCGAGCGGTGCAGGCCAATGAGGCCAAAAAGCAAGAGGCGCGGCGCGCGCATCTGCAATCTTTCGTGGATCGGTTCAAGGCCAAGGCATCCAAAGCCGTGCAGGCGCAAAGTCGCGTGAAAATGTTGGAAAAGATGGACATTATCACCGCGCCTGAAGACGCGAAGAAGGTGGTGTTTACTTTTCCAGAGCCCGAAGAACTTTCCCCGCCCATCATTTCGATGGAAGGCGTGTCTGTGGGTTATGACGGGCGGGCCGTTCTGAAAAACCTGTCTTTGCGCATTGACCAAGATGACCGCATTGCGCTTTTGGGCCGCAATGGCGAAGGGAAATCGACGCTTTCCAAACTGCTGGCGGGCAAACTGCCGACAATGGCTGGCAAAATGGTAAGCTCTAGTAAGCTGCGTATTGGCTATTTCGCCCAGCATCAGGTGGACGAGTTGTTTATTGACGAGACACCTTTGCAGCACATCATGCGCCTGCGCCCTGGCGAAGGGCAACCAAAACTGCGCGCGCGTCTGGCATCCTTTGGCCTTGGCGCCGATCAGGCCGAAACTGTGGTGGGCCGCCTATCAGGCGGGCAAAAAGCGCGGCTTTCGTTGCTTCTGGCCACTATTGACGCGCCACATTTGCTGATTCTGGACGAACCAACCAACCACCTTGATATTGAATCGCGCGAAGCACTGGTAAATGCGTTGACCGAATATTCGGGCGCTGTAATTTTGGTCAGCCATGACATGCATCTGTTATCCTTGGTTGCAGATCGTCTTTGGCTGGTTAAAGGCGGGGCAGTTGCCCCCTATACCGAAGACCTAGAAGCGTATCGCCGCCAATTGCTTGCGGGGGACGAGGTTGCAAAACCGGCCAAAGCCGCCGTTGAAAAGCCAAAACGCGCCAGCGTCGACGATATTAAACGCCTGCGGGCAGACGTGAAAACCTGCGAAGACCGCCTGACGAAACTGGGCGATATGCAAAGCAAACTGGCCACAAAACTGGCCGACCCTGCCTTGTATGAAGATGCCCGTTCGGGCGAGTTGGAAACGTGGAACAAAAAATACGGCGAGGTGATGGAGGCATTAGACCGCGCCGAAGCGATGTGGCTGGCTGCATCCGAAAAGCTAGAAGTGGCAACAGGTTAACCCGTAATTTTGCGCGCACCATGCCCGCCCACTTGTTCGCGCGCACCCCGCACATCATATATGCCCAAATGCAGGAGCAGACATGAGCGGCGATAGTTTTGGATCCCTAATCTACCTTGCGCTGATGCTTGCGGCATTGGGCGGTTGGGTGCTGGTGGAATACCGCGCGCGCATGGGCGAGATGCTGCGCGTTGGGGCAGCATGGGGGCTGATCTTTGTGGCCGTGGCGGCGGGTTACGCCATTTGGGGCGATTTGCGCGGCGATATTTTGCCCACCCAATCAGTACAGGCGGGCAGTGTGCTGATCCCGCGCGCGCAAGATGGGCATTATTACGTGGGCCTAAACATCAATGGCGCAGAGATCACCATGATGGCCGATACGGGCGCAAGCGGCATTGTTCTAAGCAAAGCCGATGCGCAATCTTTGGGGGTTGATTTAGCAAACCTGCGCTATCTGGGCACAGCAATGACCGCCAACGGCGAAGTGCGCACGGCGCGCGTGACACTAGATAGCATCACCCTTGGCCCGTTTTCCGATGCCAATGTCTCCGCCTTTGTAAATGACGGCGAGATGGACGGATCGCTTTTGGGCATGGATTATCTGGGGCGGTTCAATATATCGCTGATCGATGACCAAATGGAACTGACCCGTTAAATCAAGCGCTTGCTGGCGCGTTGGCGGCGGTTTTTAGGTCCCATTTGCCGCTTTCCTCGCTCCAATACTGGGCGTGCAAACCCGCTGCATTTAAAGTTTTCCAAAGTGCG
>CAXNJD010000309.1:0-3154 GCA_964202545.1 Cypionkella sp. | reverse complement strand
AGGAATGCAAGCGGCCCTGAGCGCCGTGCGCGGTTTGGGAAATGCGGTGACCACGCTGACGGGGGCTGGCCAAAGCGATTTGGACATCACATCCGAAGGCAAAGTTCTTGTCCTGCAACTGTCGGATGCCGAAAAAAGCGCAACCGATGTGCGCACCTTGCAACAAAGCCTAGAGATTATTCGCCGCCGCGTTGACGAGGTTGGCACGCGCGAGCCGACAATTCAGCGCCAAGGCAATGACCGCATTCTGATCCAAGTGCCAGGTCTGGGCAGCGCGGCAGAGCTAAAGGCCATTATCGGCACCACGGCCAAGCTTACCTTTAACCCCGTGGTCAGCATCACCAGCAATGCCAATGCAGACCCGGGCCCACGCAACAAATTGGTTCCCGATCTGGAAAGCGAAGGCACTTTTTATATCATCGAAGAAACCCCCGTTGTTGGCGGTGAAGATTTAACCGATGCCCAGCCCGCCTTTGACCAAAACGGCCAGCCTGCGGTGAATTTCCGCTTTAACCCCAGCGGCGGGCGCGCCTTTGGCGATTATACGGGCGAAAATATCGGCAAGCCCTTTGCCATTGTGCTGGACGATCAGGTCATTTCCGCCCCCACGATTCAGGCGCATATTACGGGCGGATCAGGCATTATCACGGGCAATTTCAATATTGAAGAAAGCACGCAACTGGCAGTTCTGCTGCGGGCAGGGGCTTTGCCTGCCAAAATGACCTTTTTGGAAGAACGCACCATTGGCCCCGAATTGGGGGCAGACAGTATTGCCGCAGGCCGCACTGCCGCCATTATCGGCATGATTGTAGTCGTCGTCTATATGATCGCGAGTTATGGCATCTTTGGCGTTATGGCCAATATCGCGCTTGCCATCAACATCGCGCTTTTGCTGGCGGTTTTGTCAACCATCGGCGCAACTATGACCTTGCCTGGCATTGCGGGCATTGTGCTGACCATGGGCATGGCGGTGGATGCGAACGTTCTGATTTACGAGCGTATCCGCGAAGAACTGCGCGAGGGGAAACCGCCCGCCCGCGCCATTGAACTGGGGTTCGAGCGCGCCTTTTCTTCGATTATGGACAGTAACGTCACCGCGATTATCACTGCCATCATCATGTTCTGGATCGGCTCTGGCCCCGTGCGCGGCTTTGCAATCAGCCTTGGCATTGGGATTTTCACATCGATGTTCACGGCAGTTTATGTCACCCGCCTGATCATCACCCTATGGCTGAACGCACGCCGTCCAGCCCGCATCATCGTATAAGAGGCAGTCATGGCTTGGCGTTTGCGGCTGGTTCCCGAAAAGACCAACATAGACTTTTTCAAAGCCCAATATGTGACCTTTGGCGCATCTGTTTTGGCCATGATCCTGACAGTGATTTCGCTGCTGGTGTTCGGGCTGAACTTTGGTGTCGATTTCAAAGGCGGCACCACGATCCGCACCGAAAGCACCCAAGTCGTGGATGTGGGCGATTACCGCGCAGCCATGGATGATCTTGGCCTTGGCGATATCACCATCACCGAGGTGTTCGATCCATCCTTCCGCGATGATCAGCATGTGGCCATGATCCGCATCGAGGCGCAAGAAGGCGACGAAGTCGTCACCCCCGAGGTGATTTCCCAAGTGGAAGCCGCGCTGCAACAGGTTGACCCCTCCATCACCTTCCCATCGGTGGAATCGGTAGGGCCAAAAGTATCGTCCGAACTGATTTGGTCGGCACTGCTGGCCGTTGTGGCAGGGTCGGTCGGTATTCTGATCTATGTCTGGGTGCGCTTTGAATGGCAATTTGCGGTCGGCACTGTCGCCGCCCTGATCCATGACGTTGTGGTCACTGTTGGCGTTTTTTCGGTGCTTGGGTTAAAGTTTGACCTGACCATCGTCGCCGCTTTGCTGACGATCTTGGGTTATTCGGTGAACGATACCGTCGTGATTTTCGACCGCCTGCGCGAGAATTTGGCGAAATATAAGGCCATGCCTCTGCGCGAGATGATGAACCTAACTGCAAATGAAACCTTGTCGCGCACGATTATGACAGCTTCGACCACGCTAATTTCATTGATTATTTTGTTTATCTTTGGCGGCGATGTGATCCGTGGCTTTGTCTTTGCCATGTTGTTTGGCGTGATTGTAGGCACCTATTCCACGCTTTATGTCGCCAAAAACATCGTGTTGATGATCGGGCTGGATCGCAGTGATAAACCAAAGAACGGGGGCACCCACGAATTTGCCAATGTGGATGCCTAATTCATGCGGATGACCGAAATCACCTATGGCGCGGCCCTTGCGATCGAAGGCTATGGGCCGGGGTTTTTTCGGGTGGGCCCGCATCTGCTGCGCGGGCCAAGTCTGATTACCCCGTGGGATGCGGGCGCTTGGGGCGGGCTAAGTGATACAGCCGCCCCCCTGTCGCTTGCGGGAAAAATTGACGTGCTGCTGCTGGGCCTTGGCCGCGATATTGCCGCCGTGCCGCCCGCCTTTATCGCAGCGCTTGATGGGGTGGGGATTGGCGTTGAACCCATGAACACCCCCGCCGCAGCGCGCACTTATAACGTGCTGCTGGGCGAAGGGCGGCGCGTGGCTGCCTGCCTTTTGCCAGTATCCTGATATGCTGACCGCGCAAAATGTGGCGGTTGCGCGGGCAGGGGTTATGGTGCTGGCAGGTGTGTCCTTTACGCTTCCCGCAGGGCGCGCGCTGATTTTGCGCGGCCCAAATGGCGCGGGCAAAACCACTTTGCTGCGTGCAATCGCTGGGTTGCAACCCATTTCGGGCGGGATTTTGACGGCAGGCGAGGATGACATCGCCTATGGCGCGCACAGCGATGGGGTTAAACCCACCCTAACCGTGGCCGAAAATCTAGACTTTTGGGCGCAAATTTACGGCACCGATTTGGCCGCATCGGCAATGTCAGACATGCAGCTAGAAACCCTTTCAAACCGCCGCGCGGGGCAACTTTCGGCAGGGCAAAAGCGCCGCCTTGGTCTGGCGCGCATTTTGGCAACAGGCCGCAAAATCTGGGTGCTGGACGAGCCGACCGTATCGCTTGATGCAGCGTCGGTCGCCCTGTTCGGGGCTGCGGTGCAGGCGCATCTTGCCGCAGGTGGCGCGGCGCTGATGGCCACCCATATCGATTTAGGCTTTGCCGCCGATGT
>CAXNJD010000308.1:0-3179 GCA_964202545.1 Cypionkella sp. | reverse complement strand
AATTGTCGATGCAGCGCCCGAGATTGCGCTGCCACTGGTTGCTGCGGCGTGGATGGCGGGGCGGATTTTTCCGCGCGGCAGCCTGCCTGGGCCGCTGAACCTTGGCACCGAGGGCCGCGCCGAGGCGCGAGTTTTGGCCGTGCTGATGGGTCTGATGCTGGGTGTAGAAAGCCTGCGTGACGCGGCCATGACCAGCCAAGATTATTCCGAAGGCACAACTTCGGTCACCAGCTTTCCAGGCCTTGTGATTGCGGGCCTGCTTTTGCTGCGCATGGGGCAACTTTTGACGCGGCACTTAAAAACGCTGCAAGCGCGCGAAGGTGAGGCGCAGAATTTTGGAAGGTCTTCCCTGCTGCTGGTCGCGCGGGCCACAATCGCCGTTGGGCTGATTGGCCCCGTTTTGGGCGCAGTGGGTTATGTCGCTGGCGCATCTGGCATCATTTATCCTGCCATCTACAGCCTTGGTTTAATTGCGGTTTTGCTGATATTGCAGCATTTAATTGGCGATCTATACGCGATGATCATGCGCGGATCGGCCGAAGCGGGCGATGCGCTGATCCCAGTTTTGGCCAACTTCGCCCTCTCGGTCGCCAGCCTGCCAATTTTCGCGCTGATCTGGGGCGCGCGGGTGTCTGACATCACCGAAGTATGGACGCGCTTTCGCGAAGGGTTCCAACTGGGCACGACGCGCATTTCGCCCACGGATTTTTTGTTTTTGGCTGTGGTCTTTGCCATTGGCTATGGGCTGACGCGGCTTTTGCAGGGTGCGCTGCGATCCACCATTTTGCCGCGCACCGGCCTAGATCAGGGCGCGCAGAATGCTGCCGTATCGGGCGTGGGGTATCTGGGCATTATCCTTGCCGCGCTGATTGCCATAAACACGGCGGGGATAGATCTGTCTGGCCTTGCCATCGTGGCAGGGGCCTTGTCGGTTGGTATCGGTTTTGGATTGCAAAACATCGTGTCGAATTTTGTTTCTGGCATAATTTTGCTGATCGAACGCCCTGTATCCGAAGGCGATTGGATTGAGGTGGGCACGACCAGCGGCATCGTGAAATCCATCTCGGTGCGATCGACACGTATCCAAACTTTTGACCGATCTGATGTCATTGTGCCCAATACCGATTTGGTGGCGCAGCGAGTGACCAATTGGACGCGGTTTAATCTGACAGGCCGCGTGATTGTGCCTGTGGCCGTGCCGCATGGCACGGACAGCCGCCGTGTTGAGGTGATTTTGCGCGAAATCGCGGAAAGCCAGCCGATGACTTTGATGAATCCCGCGCCTGTGGTGGCACTGATGGGGCTGGGGGCCGATACACTGAATTTTGAAATCCGCGTGATTTTGCGCGATGTGAACGCGCAAATCGCCGTTCGCAGCGAGATTAACCACCAAATCGCCGCCCGTTTTGCAGCCGAGGGGATTGTGTTTTCAGCGGCCCAAGCCGCCTTGGCGGTGCAAGATACGTCAAAGCCCAGCGCAGAGCCAAACATGTTGCCAAGCATGTTGCCAAGCGCAAAGCCCAGCAAACGCGCAAAAGCAGCGCCTGCCAACCAAGAGCCTAGCACATGAACTTTATCACCAACCCTTTGTTTCGCGCCGATGCCTATATGCGCAGCGCGCCTGCCCGCGTTCTTGCCCACACGCTGGAAGGCGGCATTGTGCTGGATGCGTCGGTGTTCTATCCAACGGGCGGCGGGCAACCGGGGGATGCGGGGGCATTGGAATGGGATGGCGGACGTCTGGACATTGCCACTGCGGTTAAGGCCGAAGGCGGCGCGATTGCGCTGGTGCCTGCCGCGCCTGCATTGCTGCCGCCCGTAGGGGCCGAGATTGTCCAGCACGTTGATTGGCCACGCCGCTATGGGCTGATGCAGATGCACACCGCGCTGCATTTGCTATCGGTTGTTATACCGCTGCCTGTGACGGGCGGTCAAATTTCTGTTGGTAGGGGGCGGCTTGATTTTGATATGGAAGACGCGCCCCGCGATATTGCCGCGCTGAACGATGCGCTAAACTTGATGATTCAGCGTGATTTGCCCGTGAGCACAGATTGGATCACCGATGAAGAACTGATGGCGAACCCTGCACTGGTGAAGACCATGTCAGTGCGCCCACCAATGGGGCAGGGGCGCGTGCGGTTGGTGCGCATAGGGCAGGGCGAAAGCGTGGTAGATATGCAGCCCTGCGGCGGAACGCACGTTGCCCGCACCGCCGAAATTGGCCCCGTTTTCATTGGCAAGATCGAAAAAAAGGGCCGCCAAAACCGCCGCGTTTATCTGCATTTAGGTGCGCCCGAACAAGACTGACATGCGCAGTGACGCCGCTGCGCAGACCAGAACTATTTCCCCCGCCCCCCTTGCACGCACGCCCCTAATGCGGCTAAACACGCGCCAACGGACAGGTGGCCGAGTGGTCGAAGGCGCACGCCTGGAAAGTGTGTAGGCGGGGAACCGTCTCGAGGGTTCGAATCCCTCTCTGTCCGCCAATCCCCTTTGAAATCATTGATTGATTTATGACTTTTGGAAGTCTACCCCTGAACCAACCCCCGATACCAAAATCGATGCTTTAGACGCTGTTGGTGTGGCGGTTTTGAACAGGTGGCGTCGATTGGTGGGGGCCGTGGCTGCAAGTCCATTTGTTAAGTGATCTCGTGAACTGCATAATCTCACTGGGGATTGGGCCGCACTGACCTCAAGACGTCCAGCGACCTTTCCCAGCACCGTATCCCAAGTCACGAAACAAAGCTGGTAGAATGGGGCAATTCCTATCCTTTTGCTGCTGTCTTGGGCGCTGGGCAAGCGTTGTGGCATGCATGGTCAAGCGTTAGTGTCGCTGGCATCCCACCTGTGGAGGTCCTATGCGTGTCTTTGCTCCCATCCTGCTGATGGCCTTCACGCTCGGCACCGCTGCCTTCGCGGATGATCCTTACCCATTCCAGCGCAGCGATGGGAAGTGGGGCTACGTCAACGATGACCACTGCTGGGTGATCGAGCCGCAGTTTGATTTTGCAGACAGCTTCTACGAAGGACTCGCAAGCGTTAGTGTCGGTCGGAAACGTGGATACGTTAATGAAAACGGGGCAATGCAAGTACCGTTCAGCGATGGCTTTAACCAGCGATTTTCAGACGGCCTTGCACCCGTTCAGTTTGGCAGAAAATGGGGATACATAAATGATCGC
>CAXNJD010000307.1:0-3184 GCA_964202545.1 Cypionkella sp. | reverse complement strand
GCAATCACTTCTTCCTCGCCAAAAAGCAATTCAACCTTCCAACCCGCCACCAACATGCGGTGCAAAGGCGAGACCATGATATCGCGCCGATTACCCAGCGCGCCCGCCGATATCAGAATCGGAGCCTGCGCGCCCATTCCGTCCACCGTCATCTGGCCAACCCAACGAATCGGTTGCAGCCCGTGGTCTGCCGTTTCTACCAAATCGCCCACCCGCAGTTTTTCAATCGGGCGGTGGCCCTTGACTGTGGCAAGGCGCGTGCCTGCGGTAAAGCAAACGGCGGTGTTTTCATCATTCAGCAGCGCCGCCGCAACAGCAGCGCCGCCGTTTTGTATGCGCAAACCATCTGCCGACTGCAAAATGCCGTCCACCTGATCAGCGCGCAGCCATTTCAGCGCGTTGTCGTATTGATTGCCAAGATTGGCCGCGTTCCATGCGGCTAAAGTCGTTGCGTTATAAAACCCCGTCAGGTCAACAAAGTCGTTGTCCAAATTGCCGTTAGCCGAAACGCCCGTCGTTGCGTCGAAATCGGTGATCGTGTCAGCGCCTTGCACGGTAAACACATCCGCGCCCGTGCCGCCGATCAGAAAATCGTTGCCAGTCCCGCCAGTCAGCGTGTCACGCCCGCCGTTACCCAACAGCGTGTCATTGCCCGCACCGCCGTCTAGGTAATCGTTTGATCCATCATCGGTGTTTATCGTCGGCGTCAGGGTACGGTTGGCAGGTGTGGTAATGTTGTTTACATCCGCGCCTGTGATATAATCATCGCCAAGTCCGCCAAAGACAAAATCCGCGCCTTCATGCCCTTCCAGCGCATCATTGCCATCATCGCCATACAGCGTGTCATTGCCCAAATCACCGCTGATAACGTCATTGCCCGCACCGCCATAGAGCAGGTCATCGCCTGTGTCATCGAACTGCCAAGTATCGTCGCCAGCGCCCGCATAAACAGTATCGTTGCCTGCGCCGCCATTTAGATTGTCGTTGCCATCGCCCGCATAAACCAGATCGTTATCGGCGCCGCCGTCAATTGTGTCGGCACCCTCATCGCCGTGCAGTGTATCATTGCCGGCATCGCCGTTCATCAGATCGTTGCCAGCGCCGCCAAAGTGCAGATCGTCACCGATATCGCCCACGGCAAAAACGTCATCGCCGCTGCCGCCGTAAACGCTATCGTGGCCCGCGCCGCCAATTAGGCTGTCATTACCACCGCCAGCATAAACCAGATCATTTCCCGCGCCCCCATCGATGGTGTCCGCGCCCACAGGATCAATGGGGCCAAGGATCACCACATTGTCCAACTTTAAATCGGTTTGAACTGTGTTGGTTGACGTTGGGTTGGTCAGGCGTATCGTTGAATTAGGGCTAACGGCCGTAAAGCTGAAATTGATCGCGCGATTGGTTTGGTTCAAAATAACTTCGGTTTGGGTATAAATAACATTACCCGCGCCATCTAACACTTCGATCAGAAGCGTGTGGTTCGATGTGCCAATATTGTCTTCATAGGCGCGCAGCGAACCTGAATAGACCTGCCCCACTGTCGTCGCAATGGTCTGCTGCACACCCTCGCCATAGGTCGACACCGCCGATGCATTCAGCGCAACGTAACTTCCCGAATAAAACGGCCCAAACCCCGTGGTCGGGTTAATGCTGTTCCATCCAGCAATGGTGAACGCGCCACCCGTGCGGGTGAAAGAGCCATTTGTAATGAAATCTTCCGATGGATCAAAATCGCCATAAATCAGGTCATTTCCATCGCCGCCTACAAGCGAGTCATTGCCCGCACCGCCATAGATTGTATCGATGCCGTCCGCGCCCAAAAGCGTGTCGTTCCCAGCCTTGCCAGAAATGGAATCGCCACTGGACGTTCCCGTATAGGTGTTGTTGCCTGTCGTGCCGTTATATGTCGCCACGTTTTGCTCTCCGCATGGGGCGGGCGCGGGGCAAACCCCAATACGGCCAACGCCCCATAACGGGGTCGCGCCACAACGCTTACATCATGCCTGTTTTGGCCATTTGGCCTTGTTACTCTGCTCGGCTCCCTTTACCTTTGGCATGGGGGCTCTTATGCATAAGTATAGCGCGCAATTTTGCGCTCTGGCCTGAAAATTGATGCCGATTGCGCAACAATGCCGCAGATTTTCAATCAATGGCAGAATTTGCGGTGAAAAAGCCACAGAATAAGGCGAAATTGCGGCAGCTTAACCTTGCAAACGCGCCAAGGCCCACAGCGCCGCATCGGCCACGGCTGGGTCTGGGTCAGCCAGGTGCGGGCGGGCGGCTTCTTTCAACCGCGACAGCCCCGAATTACCAATCGCATATAGCACATTGCGTATAAAACGATTGCGCCCAATACGCTTGATCGGGCTGCCCGCAAAGCGCGCCCGAAACGCAGTATCATCCAGCGCGGCAAGGCTGGCAAGGTCAGCCGCCCCCGCGCGCGGCTGATAGCCAATATCGCGCGCACTGATGGCAAATTTGTTCCACGGGCACACCGCCAAACAATCATCACAGCCATAAATGCGGTTGCCCATCAACGCGCGCAATTCGGGGTCAACTGGCCCCTTATGCTCGATGGTTAAATACGAAATGCAGCGCCGTGCATCCAATTGATATGGCGCAGGAAAGGCGCGGGTCGGGCAAATATCTAGGCAGGCGGTGCAGCTGCCGCAATGGCTGATCTCGGGCGCGTCTTTGGGCAAATCTAACGTAGTAAAAATCGCCCCCAAAAACACCCAATTGCCAATATCCCGCCCCAAAAGATTGGTGTGCTTGCCCTGCCAGCCCAGCCCCGCCGCCTGCGCCAGCGGCTTTTCCATAACGGGGGCCGTATCGACAAAAACCTTGATCTCGGCGCCCTTGCCTTCGGGCTGATCCAGCAGCCAGCGGCCTAAGCGTTTCAGCCGCCGCTTGACCAAATCATGGTAATCGCGGCCCTGCGCATAAACCGAAATTGCGCCTAAATCAGGCTGGGCCAGAATGTCCAAAGGGTCATGTTCGGGCGAATAACTTTCCGCCAGCATAATCACCGACCGCGCCTGCGGCCACAGCATCGCAGGGTTTTCCCGCCATTCCGCGCGGTCTGCCATCCACGCCATTTGCCCGTGCTGGCCGTTGCCTAAAAATTCACGCAGTCGTGGGGCTGCATCTGTAATCGAATCTGGGCCGCAAATTCCCATTTTGA
>CAXNJD010000306.1:0-3184 GCA_964202545.1 Cypionkella sp. | reverse complement strand
CAATGCCAAAAATGGCAATTCGGCGCGAGGTTTAACGAAAGGCAGGCAGGCGATGACGGCTAAGTTCCTACGGTTGGCGGCGACACTGACTTTTGCAGTGGCGACTTCACAGGCGGTGGCGCAAGAATCCTCCAATAACGTGGCCAACACCACGGATTGGAGTGTGTTTGTAGATGGAACACCCAAGGAATGCTGGGGCGTTTCTAAACCCAAAGAGACCGTCAACACCAAAGATGGCGCGCCTGTATCGGTGCGGCGCGGCGAGATTTTGCTTTTTGTCACCTACCGCGCTGGTGGCGCACAGGGCGAGATTTCATTTTCAGGCGGCTACCCCTTTGCAGGGGACGAAACGCCTGTAAAGTTGGAAGTCGAAGGTCAGGCATTTAACTTGTTCACTGACGGCGAATGGGCATGGGCGGGATCGCCCGAAGATGATGCGGCAATTCTGGCCGCGCTGAAGGCAGGCGCTAGTGCAAAGGTCACGGGCCGTTCGGGAAAGGGCACGCAGACTGAAGATACATTCAGCCTTCTGGGTTTTTCTGCTGCCGTAGACGAAGCGGCCAAGCGTTGTGCCAGCTAAAGTATGAGCGTGCCAATCACCCAAGATGTGCTGACTGTGCCGCGCAAGCTATCAGCCAGTCTCCCGAACCTTGTCGGAATGACGCGCGATCAAATGCGCGCGGCCCTGATTGCAGCCGGGACGCCTGAAAAGCAGGCGAAAATGCGGGTGGGTCAGGTGTGGCAATGGGTTTACCATTGGGGCGTACGCGATTTTGAGGCTATGACCAATCTGGCCAAAGACTACCGCACGCTGCTGGCCTCGAACTTTACGCTTGAGGTGCCGCAGGTCGTCACACGCCAAATCTCGACCGATGGCACGCGCAAGTATCTGGTGCGCATTGATGGCGGGCACGAGGTTGAGGTTGTTTACATCCCCGAAGAAGATCGCGGAACTTTGTGTATATCGTCCCAAGTGGGCTGCACGCTGACCTGTTCGTTCTGCCATACTGGCACGCAAAAACTGGTACGCAATCTGACGGCGGCGGAAATTGTGGGCCAAGTCATGCTTGCGCGCGATGATTTGGGCGAATGGCCCATGCCTGGTGCGCCACGAGTGGAAACGCGCCTGATCAGCAATATCGTGCTGATGGGCATGGGCGAGCCGCTTTATAATTTTGATAATGTACGTGATGGGATGCATGTCGTGATGGATAACGAAGGCATCGCGCTGGGCCGCCGCCGAATTACGCTGTCGACCAGCGGAGTTGTGCCCGAAATTGCCCGTACGGCGACCGAAATTGGGTGTCTGCTGGCAGTGTCGTTCCACGCCACAACCGATGCGGTGCGCGATCAATTGGTGCCCATCAACAAGAAATGGAACATCGAAACCTTGCTGAACGAATTGCGCGCCTATCCGGGCCTGTCGAACAGCGAACGGATCACCTTTGAATATGTCATGCTGCAAGGCGTGAATGACACCAAAGAAGACGCCTATCGTTTGGTAGAACTGCTGCGCGGTATCCCTGCCAAGGTGAACCTGATCCCGTTCAACGAATGGCCGGGCGCGCCCTATAAACGTTCCAGCGGCAACCGCATCCACGCCTTTGCCGACATTATCTATAACGCGGGCTATGCCAGCCCCATCCGCACCCCGCGCGGCGAAGATATCATGGCCGCCTGCGGGCAGCTAAAATCAGCCACCGAAAAGGCGCGCAAATCGGCGCGGGTGAATTAAGCCTTTCGCGGACCTATGTTATTGCCTAAAACGAAACACAGTGGGGTTAACCCTGTGTTTAGGTTTCAAGGCGCATGTTTGCGCGGTGATGGCCAAACGGCCGTGAAGGGCGCGACATGAGCGAAGTTATACAGTCAGCCACCCGTTCCGCAAAAGAATGGGTTTTAGAGCTGTCAAAATACCGCAACCCGAATATACGCCGTTCGGTGTTTGAATTGGCAATAACGCTACTGCCCTTTGCGCTGCTTTGGGCGTTGGCATGGGCGGCGCTGTCGGTGAGCTATCTGCTTGCCTTTGCCATTGCGGCGATTAACGGATTGTTTCTGGTGCGAATTTTCATCATCCAGCACGATTGTGGCCATGCCAGCTATTTCAACAATCGGGTGCTGCAAGATTGGGTTGGGCGCTGTTTGGGCGTGCTGACGCTGACCCCCTATGACGTATGGCGGCGCACACATGCCATTCATCATTCGCATCATGGCAACCTTGATCAGCGCGGCATTGGCGATGTGATGACCCTGACCGTGGCTGAATATCGCGCGCGTGGATGGTTTGGGCGCGTTTTGTATCGGCTGTATCGGCGTCCTTTGGTGCTATTTGTCCTTGGGCCAAGCTACATGTTCATTTTGCACAACCGCCTTCCTGTCGGTCTGATGAATCAAGGGTGGCGGTTCTGGCTGTCTGCCATGGGGACAAACGCGGTGATCGGTATTTTTGTGGGGCTGATTGTCTGGCTGGGCGGATTGATGCCGCTGCTGCTGATTTATCTGCCAACATCGGTTATTGCGGCGACGGTGGGCGTTTGGCTGTTTTACGTCCAGCACCAGTTTGAAGAAACGCATTGGTCAAAAACCGACGATTGGCAGGTGCATCATGCCGCCTTAGAAGGATCTTCGCATTACGTGCTGCCGCAGCCTTTGCGCTGGCTTTCGGGCAATATCGGCATTCATCATGTGCACCATTTGTATTCGCGCATTCCATTCTACCGCCTGCCCGAAGTGATCCGCGATCACAAAGAACTGGCCGAAGCGCAGCGTTTGACGATTCGCGAAAGCTTGGCATCTGTGCGGTTGCATCTTTGGGACGAGGCGTCGCAGCGTCTGGTATCGTTCCGCGAATTGCGTCGCATCCCACAACTGCAATAGGGTCTGTTGGTTGACAGTGGGGCCTACGCGCCCTATCGCCGTTGCAGCAAAATGGAGCGGCCCGCGATGCCCGATTTTCCACTCGATATGACCCGCGTGCTGGATCATGCCCGCATCGACGAATTGCCCTCCCCCTATTTCGGCAAGGTGCGCGATTGCTATGATTTGCCCGCCGCAAACGGCCAACCTGCGCGGCGTATTTTGATCTCGTCCGATCGGATTTCGGCGTTTGACCGCATCTTGGCGGCGATCCCGTTTAAGGGCCAAGTGCTGACACAGATGGCGCGATATTGGTTCGATCGTA
>CAXNJD010000305.1:0-3188 GCA_964202545.1 Cypionkella sp. | reverse complement strand
CAGTTTTTGCAAGCGCAATTAACTGGGCTACACTTCATTCAATCATTGGCCAAGCGTTTGCGTACGCACGCGGAATTGACGAGGAAATCCCATCCGAAGAGGTAGGCCAGAGTGTGTATTCGGCGTTCTTCTTGAACGGTATCATGATTGAGAACTATCCAATGCTAAAAGAAATATTGAGTTCTCGCGCTAAGCGGGGATTCGAAATGGAATTTTCTAGCGATTAAATGATGGGTGAGTTTCCCAATGGGCGGGATGGCAGCAGCCGCCCCGTCGGATTTGAACCCCATCATAGATCTGCTGGATTGAGGTTGTGCTGCGCCTGCTTCCCCACCACCCTGCCCGCGAAGGCGTTCGCGGGCGTTCGGGGCTAAAAACGCTCTACTGGAGCGTTTTTGCGGGCAAGCCCGCCGCCCCTCACCCCAGTGCCGCGCCCTTCCTCGGGATGGCGCGCCAACGCCCGTTCTGCGCCCTTTATGGCTCCGTTCCCCCGACGCCCGTTCTAGGCACGAACGGCAAAGTGCGCCCTCCCGGGGGGAGGGAGGGCGCGGCACGGCGGCGCAAGCGCCTTGATTCCGTGCCAAGACTCGTTTGCTGAACCGACTTTCTCTATTATTGAATAGCCTTCAGATACTCCGCCAGCGCACCCAGCCTCTCAGGCGTGGGTGTCTCGATCCCGTCCCCGCCGTCATAAGGCACCAGTGCCCCTTCCATCAGCCCCGCAAAGGCGGGCATAGCGCGGTGGGCGGCGGCCCCTTCGCCGCGCCAGATATAGGCCATCACCCGCTTGGTGGGAAACACACCGCCGTTTCGCGCGGCAAGTCCCGTCAGATCGGCAGGCCGCGGCGAAAGCCCCGCCCCCGCCGCCCCATCGCCGCGCCCGCCCGCGCCGTGGCAGGCAGCGCAATACTGGGCAAAATCTTGCGCGGGGTTGAGGGCAGCATTTTGGCCAGCATACCCGCCGACATCAGGCCCGACGCCCCCCTGCCCCACACAACCCGCCAGCACCAGCGTCAAAAGAATATACCGCATCGTCCCCCCCTTTTTTGCCAGCTTATCAGCAGGGGCGGCGCGCGATATGATTTAGGTCAACTTCTGCGCCAGCATTGCCGCGCCAATCCCACCCGCGCCCGCAATCGCGGCCACGCCCGTTTGCCCCGCGCCAAGTTCATAAAACAGCCGCACCGCCAGCACCGCGCCCGATGCGCCAATGGCATGGCCGCGCGCCAGCGCGCCCCCCCCAACATTGACGCCGATGTTCACGTGGGCCAGCCCCTCGCTGCACAGCAGCGCCTGCACAGCGTATGCTTCCATCACCTCAGCCACATCCGCACTCGCGCCGCCCACCTCAGCAATCGCCGCAATCGCGGCAAGGCCAGGGCGGGCCGCATCCCCCCCCACATTCGCGCCGCGCAAAATGCGCAAACCGCCGCACGCCAATTCGGCGGCCAAATCATCGGCCACCACCAGCACAAAGGCCGCCCCATCGGCGGCCAGCGCGGTGTTCGCGGCCGTGATGCTGCCTGCAATGGGCGCCGCGCGCGCGGCCAATGCCGCCGTTACCCGCCCAGCGGCAGGGTCGCGCGTTATTCCCGCAACCGAAACGATCTCACCCGCCACCACGCGGTATTTCATATGACTTTCAACCGCATAAGCATCCTGCGCCGCACGGCTTACCCCCGCCTCGCGCCCGATTAAATCTGCCGCCTGCGCCATATCAGGGTCATCCCAGCCTTTCGGCGCAAACCGCGCTTGGGTGTATTCCACCCCATCCCGCAGCCGCTGCGGCGCGCGGGAATAGCTTTCGGCCCCGCCCGCAATCACCACACGCGCAGCCCCGCTATCCACCAGCGCGCGGGCCAGCAAAATCGCATCCAAGCCCCCCGTGCATTGCCGATCAATCGTCAGCCCCGCCACAGGGCCCAGCCCCGCCGCCAGCGCAATAATCCGCGCCACATTGCCCCCCGCGCCAAGGGCATTGGCGCAGATCACCTCGTCCACCTTATGCGGAAAACCTTGCAAAAGCGCGGCGATGACGGGGGCGGCAATTTCTTCAATTTCCAGCCCCGCAAAGGCCCCGCCGCGCGGCACAATCGCGCTGCGCTTGGCTTTGACAATTACGGCCATAGGGGGTCTACCAGCGCCTGAAGCGCCCGTAAATCGGTTTTGCCACTGGGCAGGCAAGGCCAATCATTGCGCCATATCAGCGCCTTGGGGGCTTTCATCGCGCCCATTTCGGCGCGAAGTGCCGCCAAAATCGCGTCCTCTTTGGCGGCATCGCCTTGGCACACGGCCACCAGATGCACCCCGCGCAATGGGTCGCGGCGCGGCAAAACCGCCACTTGCCGCACCCCTGCCAAGGCCATCATCCGCGCCTCAATCTGTTCGGGAAAGACATTATGGTCGGCCACCGTCACCATCCGCCCCGCGCGGCCCAAAAGATACAGGTTACCCCCCACCATCCGCCCCATTTCGCCCACCGAAAGCCACCCATCCTGCCAGCGCGCACTTCCCGCATCGGTGCCCGCATAGCGGATAAATGTGTAAGGCGAGCGCAGCCAAACCTCGCCCCCCCGCACGGCAAGTTCCACATCAGGATAAGGCGCGCCCACGCTGGCATGGGGCGAGCCTGCACCCGCCATCGTGATAAAACTTGCCTCTGCCGCGCCGTAAAACTCGGTCACCGCAACAGCGCCCAACGCCGCGCGCAGGGCATCATCCAGTTTTGATCCGCCCACAATAATCCTGCCCACGCGGGGCATCTCTGCCTTGGCCAGCAACAGACGTAATTGCGCAGGGCTGGCCCACAGCACATCCACGCCGTCCAGCGCGCGGGTCTGCGCGCGTGGGGCCAGCCCGCCCAAAACCGCCAAATCCGCCCCCAAATGCAGCGCCTCAACCGCGCCATATAGGGAAAGCGATTGCTCCAGCCCGCCCAATACCGCCACGCGCGCGCCGCGCCCAATCCCAAACAGCCGCGCGTTCACCGCAAAACTGGCAATCCAGCTGTCCATCTGGCGCAGAATTCTGCGCGGCGCGCCGCTGCTGCCCGAGGTTAGGGTTTCAAACTCGCCCTCTACCGCCTCTAGCGCGCCAGTTCCGCCAATGCGAAACGGCGCGCCAGACAGGGCACGGCGCAAATCAGCCACCACCCTCGAGCCGCCGATCCGCAGCTGCGCCCCCTTAGC
>CAXNJD010000304.1:0-3192 GCA_964202545.1 Cypionkella sp. | reverse complement strand
CAGCACAATGGTCGCCGAAGCACGGTAGTTTAGCGTTTGCTCTAGCGCGCCAGAGGCTGCGGCAGGATCATCGCCCACGTTGATGATGATACTGATCCGCTGCGCCTTTTGCAAAGCCGTGGTGATGTGATCGAGCAGTTGCGCATGATAAGGCTTGTGCAGGTTTGACACCAAAATGCACACGGGGCGGCTTTCTTGTTTGGACAATCCGCGCGCCAGAAAATTAACGTGATAATGCAGCTCTTCGGCGGCGCGCAGCACTTTGGCACGGGTATCGGCCGAAACAGACGCTCCATCTGTAAAGGTTCTTGATACCGCCGAACGCGACACTCCTGCCAAGCGCGCTACATCTGATGCCGAAGCGGCTGTGCCATTAGGAGGGGGCAACTTTGCTTTCATGGTGCGGCTGCACCTTGCAAAAACGCGTGCCCTTGCAAAAGTTTGGCCGCAGATGCCGCCCATTGCGCGGCCTCGATCAGAACGGGTTTGGGCGCGCTGGGCCATTCCACGGGGTCAAGCTGGCGCATATCGCGGACATGGGCAATCGCCGCGTCGAGTGTGGGAAAGCTGGCAGGGCGCTGCACATGCAAAAACAGGCTGACCAAAACGACTGATCTGCTGCGCCCGCCGCGGCAGTTTACCAAAACATGCCCGCCACTGGGCCAAGGATAGGTAGCTTTGTTTGGCATTTGTTGGCGCATCAGCCCGCACAGTTGCAAATACCCTGCCAGCAGCATTTCGGCAGGGTTTCCCGCCCCATCGATCAGCCCCAATTTGTAATAACGCAGATCGGCGCGGCCAAAATCTTGGTTTCTGCTATCTAACGCTGGGGTCTGCACCAAGTTGATATCCAGATTTAAGGCACAGTTCAGCACGGCATTGATCCCGTGTTTTACCAATAGGGCGGGGTCAGATGCCGCTTGGCGGTTGCCAACAAACAAATCCACGCCTGAAAAGTCGCGCGCGATTACATGCATCGGCGCGCGCTTTGCATCTGCCGCATCGAATAGGGCGCGAAGCGATGTTGTCGGGGGTTGGTTCATTACTCAGCGCCATTTTGGGTTGCAAGGACAAGCGCGCCGTCCAGCAGGGCTGTCAACGCAGGGGTGCAGGCGCGCACGGGCTGCGGGCTGGCCAAAGCTGCAATCGATCCAAGATCTTGTGCGTTCGGGCCAAAAGGCAGCACATCGCCGCCCGCCTCGCGCACGATCAGCATTCCCGCAAGACAATCCCAGCTTTGCATTGCGGCCTCTAGATACCCATCGGACCGACCCTCGGCCACCCAAGCCAGCCCCAGCGCGCCCGATCCGGCACGGCGAATGTTTGCCCCGCCCGTCAGAATATGGCCTTGTGCAGCCAGATAACCTGCAATGGAATGTCGCCGCGACCACCCCATTTCAACACAAGCGGTTTGCGGGCTGGAGGTGCGCGTCACGTGAATTGGCGCACGATTCTTTTGTGCGCCTTGGCCTGTTTGCGCAAACCAAAACTCGCCTGTCATTGGTTGAAAAATAGCCCCGAGCACGGGAGAACCGTTTTCGCAAAAACTGATGCAAACACAAAAATGTGGCACGCCGCGCGCAAAGTTGGCGGTCCCATCGACGGGATCGATGATCCAAAGCTGCGCAGACAGATCACCGCCGCCCTCTTCGCCCAGAATGCAGTCGTTTGGAAAGGCTGCGGCAATTTCGGTGCGGATGAAATTTTCGACCGCCGTATCGGTTTCGGTCAAGAAATCTTGCGGCCCTTTTAGGGTAAAGGTACCTTTTTCGCGCGATTCAAATCCCGCGCGGGCAAGAGCGCCCGCTTTTGGGGCAAGGGCGCGCAAAAAGGTGGCGCGTGCGGTAAGGTCAGAAAACATATCGGTTGGTATCCTAAGTCGGCGCTGCCCCCAAGACATAGCGGCAGCGCTAAGGTTAATTCATTGGCCAGCGCGCGCAAGCGACCAGATATCTTGCCAGTCTTGGCGGGTGTTCCAATCTTCGGTAGATGTCGCGGTGTTGTATTGCAGCATTTTATCCATCACCCCCGCCACGCCAGATGGTTCGTCTGCAACTGGGGCGTGGGTGGTGTTGGTGGGCATTTTTCCGTCAATGGCTTGCGGTGCCCAACCCTCTTCGGTCAGCAGATAATGCACGAACAGGCGCGCCGAATTGGGGCTGTCAGAACCCGCCGTGATCAAGGCAAATTTAGGGGTCATCATGCCGACGAAGGGCTGCATTTGCGCGCAAATGCCCAGTTTCATGCCATCATCATTATCGCGGTACTTAGCAGTCGACATGATGCCAATGAATGTTTCGGTGGCATCTGGCGCGCCCACGGCTTCGGCGGAATCGCTATCTGATTCCACCAAAAGCGGCTGGTTTGCGGCAAGGGCTGCTACCCACGTCTCGGCAGCGCTGGCGCGATCAGTTTCCAACGGCTTGCCGTAATGGTCGCTATAAGCTTGCGCAAACGCTGCATCGTGATGCATGGTAAACTGATTGAACCAATCGGTATAGGCGGGCTTGCCCAAGGGATCAGGCATAGCCACGCGCCCTGCCCATTCGGGGTCAGTTAGCGCCCAAATATTGGTGATGGGGCAGGTTTCGTGCAGGGCGGTGTTATATGTCCAGACCACGGGAGAGTTAGAGATGACTAAAGGGTTGCGCACCGCTGCGGGAATGGCCTCGGCCATATCAGATGGCAAATAGCTGATTGCAAGGCCGGGCGTGATCAGTTGGGCAACCGCCGCAGGGGTGTCGGAAATGACCAAAACATCGGCTTGCACATTGCCTGCCTGCGCCTCGCCCATCACCATCCGAATGGTGCCTGGCGCTTCGGATTTGGTGCCTTTGGCCTCTAGCCCATATTTGGCCGTGAACCCCTTAGCCTGTTCGCGCACCTTACCCGTGGAATCAATCACCATCAGGGGCGGCTCGCTTTGTGCGGCGGCCAAAAGGGCGGCTTCGTCAAATGTTTCGCCCAAGGCGGCGCTGGTCAAAAGAGGCGCAGCAAGGGCAGTTGTCACGCAAAGAAAATGGCGGATCATGGTGTTTCCTTTTGCCTAGGGGATACAGAAATAGCGCGCCCATCTGGCCCAAAGAAATGCAGGCCAGTGGGGTTTGGCGTGATGAGGACGCGCTGCGATGGGCTGAAATCTGGGCGGTTGGGGGCGGCGTGCAGCACAGAAGTGCCGCCGTCTTGCAGGGA
>CAXNJD010000303.1:0-3208 GCA_964202545.1 Cypionkella sp. | reverse complement strand
GTCGAATGGTTCAGGCGTTTGTAATGGTTATGCACAGCCACAGACAAAACACGCTTGGCGTGGATCTGGCCAATCACATAATCGTCCAGAACGGCGCAAATATCGCGCGGGGTCGGCACGCCATCGGTGGATTTCAGCCCTGCCGATTTTGTCTCTTCGCGGATGATGTCCATGCACAATTCGACACATTCATCGCAGATAAACACTGTCGGGCCTGCAATCAGCTTGCGCACCTCGTGCTGGCTTTTACCGCAGAACGAGCAATACAGCGTGTTCTTACTATCGCTTGTGCTGGTTGCCATATTTTGACCTCATCATCAGAATTGAGGGTCAGCTTAGTCCAAGCCCCGCCCCGCCACAATGTCAAATCGCCCCCAAATATCGCGGCCTTGGGGGCGATGCTTTATGATGCCTTACTTGGCTTCTTCGGCCTTGCCACGGCTGTCCAAAATCTCGTCAATCAGACCCCATGCTTTGGCATCTTCGGCAGACATGAAATTGTCCCGCTCTAGCGCGGCCTCAACCGTTGCCAGATCGTTGCCTGTGTGCTTGACGTAAATCTCGTTCAAGCGGCGCTTTAGCTTTTCGGTTTCGCGCGCATGGATCAAAATATCCGTCGCCTGCCCCTGATACCCGCCCGAAGGCTGGTGCACCATCACGCGGCTATTGGGCAGCGAAAACCGCATGCCCTTTTCGCCTGCTTGCAGCAAAAGCGATCCCATTGATGCCGCCTGCCCAATCACCAAAGTCGAAATTTTGGGGCGAATGTATTGCATCGTGTCATAAATCGACAGACCCGATGTCACCACACCGCCTGGGCTGTTGATATACATCGAAATTTCTTTCGATGGATTCTCCGCCTCAAGAAACAAAAGCTGCGCGCAAATCAGGCTGGACATGCCGTCATGTACAGGCCCTGCCAGAAAGATAATCCGTTCCTTCAGCATCCGCGAGAAAATGTCATAGGCCCGTTCGCCGCGCGAGGTTTGTTCAACCACCATCGGCACGAGGGTGTTCATGTAATAGTCTGCTGGATCACGCATCGCATCGCCTCTCTCTATGTTCCCTAGCTCTATCGCCCAAGGATTAAACAAAGCTTAGTGCCCAGAGCCCGCACCTGCAAGGGCAGCCCATCTATTTTGCACCGCCAAAGGCGCGATTGGCCAGTACCATACGCGCAGCGGCGCTGGCCAAACACAGTGCAGCAAAGGCATAGGATAGCGCGGCAAAGCTGGCAGGCCACAGGCAGAACATCGCAAAAACCGCAATCGTCTCGAACCCTTCGGCAAGCCCTGCGGTGAAATGCAGCGATTTATCGCCGCGCGCGCGGTCAACCCTACGTTGGGCCAGTCCGCGCTTTTCGGAAAAAATCGCATAGGCCAAAAAGGTGGCCCCATTGATGTAAAAGCTGGTCAGTAGCACGGCAGCGGGCAGAGCGTTTTCGGGGCTGCGCAGGGCAAAGGCCAGCGGAATGGCCCCGTAAAAGATGAAATCGCAGGTGATGTCCAAGTAACCGCCAAAATCGGTTTTCTGCCCCGCGCCGACATGCGCGCGCGCCACGGCCCCGTCCAAGCCATCGGCGATGCGGCAGGCCAAAATCAACGTCAACGCCAAAATCAAACTGCCCTGAAAGGCAATCACCAGTGCTGCGCCCAGCCCCAAGACCAGACCCATAAGCGTGACCGCATTGGCGCTGACACCTGCCCGCGCCAAGCGCGCGCCCATGGGGGCTGTAGCCAAATCAATCGGTTTGCGTAGGCTTCCGTCGAACATTTCCGCCTCCCTTTGCTCTATCGCTGCCCAATGCGGCGATCCAGTGCAAGGGCAAAGTGGCAAAATGCGCCCCATTCACGGCAATGTCACTGCGACCCTTTCGCATCCAGGCGTCGCAAATGGGCTGGCATCGGCCGCATGGCGCTGGCACAAGTGTGGCAATTGGGGGCGCAGGAATGACCAAAGATCGCACATTACTGGGCATTGGATTGATGCTGGCCTTTTGCGTGCTGGCCCCCATGCTGGACGCCAGCAGCAAATTGGCGACGGCCACTATCCCTGTCGGGCAAATTGTGGCCGCGCGTTTTGTGGTGCAAGGCGCGCTGATGATCCCTGTCGCGCTGGCGATGGGGCTAACATGGCGCGTGTCTGCCCGCGTGGGCTGGCTCTTGGCCCTTCGCGCGCTGCTGCTTATTGCCTCGACCTACAGCTTTGTCGCCGCTGTCGCGGTTATGCCCATGGCCGATGCGCTGGCGATTGCGTTTTTATCGCCGCTGATCTTGCTTATTCTAGGGCATTTTGTGTTTGGCAACCACGTCGGCCCGCGCCGCATTGCCGCCGCCATTGTGGGCTTTGCAGGCGCGCTGATGGTTATTCAGCCCAGCTTGCAAACCTATGGCACGGCCACCTTTTACGCCATTGCCTGCGCCTTTGCCTTTGCGTTTTATATGGCGGTCACGCAAACCATTGGCCCCTTGATGCACCCCGTCACGCAGCAATTGCACACCTCGCTTGTGGGGGCGGCGGTGATTGTGCCCGTGCTGTGGGCGATGGACGGTGCGGGCGGTGGCGGCATCCTTGCCAGCCTAGACCCCGTTATGCCGCAAGGGATTGCGTGGCTGTGGCTGTTTGGCGTGGGGTTTTGGGCAGCCGTCGCGCATATGTGCATGACCTTATCGCTGCGCTTTGCCCCTGCTAGCACATTGGCCCCGCTGCATTATTTTGAAATGGTCGTTTCAGTTGCCTTGGGCTATTTGATTTTTGGCGATTTTCCAAATCTGGTCACATGGGGCGGCATAGTGCTGATTGTGGGGGCGGGTCTGTATATTATTCAGCGCGAACACGCGCTTGCGGCGCGCCTATCGGGGCAAACCCAAACCCCGTAAGGGCAGCGATCAGCTGCGCGCGCGGCAAAATCACCAACATTTTGCGCGCTGAAAATTCAAGGCTGACAGGCCCACCACTGGCGCGGTTGGACGTGCCAATTGCCGCATCGGGCGCAAAATTGATCCCATCAATTGGCCAGTCCAAACCCGTGCTGCGCCCCGTCACCGCGCCAAAAGGAAACAGCGACACCCGCGCACCGCGCGGCAAATCCAGCATCAGGCGCGGCGGGGCCAGAAAAATCACATCGCGCCCGCCCAGCAGAAACACAGGCAAATCAGGGCGGCGGAGCAACCCCGCCAGCACCGCCAGCCCATGATCCATCCGCGCG
>CAXNJD010000302.1:0-3222 GCA_964202545.1 Cypionkella sp. | reverse complement strand
AGATCATCCGAGGTGGCAAAACCGACTGCGCCGCCTGAATTGGGTTCTGATGCATCGGGCACGCGGGCGGTGAAATACATCAGCCAACCTGTGCCAAAGGGGTCTTTCATCACCCACGGGTCGCGCATGGCGCGGTCGTGCCAACGACCCTCATGGTCGACCTCATAGCATTCAGCGTTGGGGCCCGTTAGATCAAGGCACTGCCCATCGCCCACGCGCACCCAATTGTGCAGATCAGTCGATGTGGCGTGACCGATGCGCTGGCGCATCATCTTTTCGGATTTGGTTGTGCCTGTATAAAACAAATGCCACAGCCCTGCGTCATCGCGGATCACCGATCCTGTCCAGGTAGTACCATCATCCCACGCAGCCCCATCCCGCTGGGGCGTGAAGGTCGTGCCCAGATGCGTCCAGTTCACCAGATCTTTGGATGTCGCATGGCCTTGGGTTACGTTAAAATGCCGCAGATCGGGATCGCCCAGCGATGTATCGGCCTGCAGGAAATAGCCGTGATAGGTGTCGCCATCCTTTGCATACCAGCTGTCCCAAATCCATTTGCCGTCGATTGCGATAACCATATCAGTCTCCTTAGCCCTTGACCCCAGTCGATGCGATCGACGCGATAAAGGCTTTCTGCAAATAAAGGTAAAAGCCAAGCACAGGTAGGGTGATCAGCGACAGATAGGCCATCACCTCGCCCCATGCGATGTTCAGTTGGAAAAAATATTGCAAGCCCACCATTACGGGGCGGTAACCCTCTTCTTGGGTGACCATCAGCGGCCACAGGTATTGGTTATACATGGCCAGAAATTTCAAAATCGCCGCCGTGGCCAGAATGGGGCCAGACAGGGGCATCACGATACGGCGGTAAATCTGGAACCAGCTTGCGCCTTCCACCCGAGCCGCCTCGATCAACTCACCCGGCAAGTCTTTGAAATACTGCACGAACAAAAAGATGGTCAGGCCATCGGCAATGAACGGAATGATCTGCACATGGTAGCTGTTCAGCCAGCCCCATGTCAGACCTTCCATCCCCAGCCATGGCAGTTTGGACACCATCAGTAGCATCGGAATGGCGATGGTTTCGAACGGCACAATCAGGGTTGCCAGCAGCACCGAAAGGATCACGCCGCGCCCCTTCCAGTTTACAAACACAAATGCAAACCCCGCAGCCGAGCAGATCAGCAGCGATAGCGCCACCGTCAACCCCGTGACAAGAACCGAATTAAACACGAACAAGCCCACGGGCGCACGTTGAAAGGCGGCAGAGTAATTGTTCAGGCTGATATCGCCCACGGGCAGGAATGCCCGCAGCGAGCTGGCATCGACCAACAATTGCTGATCGGGCTTGAGTGACGACATCACCATAAAGACCAGCGGAAAGATAAAGATTATCGCAATCAGCGCCAGCACCGTATAACGCACCGCAAGCCGCAAGCCGTGATTGTCACCAGAAATCATTGCCATTTAGGTTTTCTCCCGCGTTAGCCAGCGTTGGATCAGCGATATCGACAGCACGATCACAAACAAGATCACCGAAATCGCAGACGCGCCCGAAATGTCTTGCTTGCCATAACCGCGATCAATTGCTTGGAACACGATGGTTTGGGTGCTGTCCAAGGGGCCGCCGTTGGTCATAACGTCAATTTGCGCAAACAGGCCAAAGGCTTGCATCGTGATCACGATTAGGATCAGCACTGCGGTATTGCGCAGGCCAGGCCAAGTGATAAAGCGGAACACCTGCCATTTGGACGCCCCCTCAATCGCGGCGGCCTCGTACAGCGTGGGCGAGATGGTTTGCAGCCCCGACAGCCAGATCACCATGTGAAAACCGACCGCCTGCCAGATCGACATGGCAATGATTGCGCCCAGCGCGGTACTGGGGTTGCCCAGCCATTCTATAGGCGGGATCAGGCCAAAGCTGATCGCATCCAGCATATTGTTCAAAAGCCCCGAATTGCCGTCATAGATCAGCTTCCAAAGCAGCGAGACGACAACAATCGAGACAACAACGGGCATGAAATAAATCGCGCGAAACACATTAATGCCGCGCAGGCGTTGGTTAATCAGCAAAGCCAGGCCCAGCGCAAGCCCCGCCTGCAGAGGGGCCACGACCAACACGAATAAAAACGTGTTCATAATCGCAATCATAAACACTACATCGCGCGCCAAAACAAAGGTGCGCGCATCATTGCCAAAGGGCGTGTCAAAGGCGAACCATTCGCGCATCCCGTCCAAGTGCGGGTAATCGGGGTTCTTGCGGGTAAAGCTGCGCAGGGCGGGGTATTCCACCGCGCCATCTTTCATCACCACCGCGCCCGCATCATCGCGCACGGGGTCAAGTGTTAGCATCGACAGGCCCAGCAGTTGGCGGTAGTTCGCAAGCCCTGTAAATTCAGTAGGGTTCGGCGAGACAAGGCGTTGATTTGTAAAGGAAAGGGCAATTGCAAAGAAAAAGGGAAAGATCACAAAGGCCGCAATCAGCGTGACAGCAGGCCCCGCCATCAGCCAGCCCGTGCCGTTTGATCTGGTAAATTTCGATGCCATGCGCGCGCCCCTTTTCATTTGGTTCCGCACGCACAGCAGGCAAACAGGCCCACTGTGCGCTGGGAGGATGGGCGCGCGGTAAACCGCACGCCCGACAGAGCCTTAGTGACCGTAGCCGCTGTTCTTTTCGATGTCGGCGTTGATTTCATCAACGGCGGCATCCAGCGTAGCAGCAACGTCTGCGCCTTGGGCAATGTCAGCCAGTGCTTTTTCAAACACTTTGGCCTGAACCAAGTAACCTGGTGTCACGGGGCGCACCATGCCGAACTTGTTGGCGTAATCCACAAAGATTGCCATAGGGCCGCCCTCTTTGTAGTTGTCCACCATTGCAGCAGCGGTTGGCGTGGCGGGGATCAAACCTGTCGCATTCGAGAATTCGGCCAGATACTTGTCATCCAAAGCGAACTCGATAAATGCAGCAGCGCCTTCTGGGAACTTCGAGGTGGCCGAAACGCCAAACTGCCATGACGCTGCACCAATTTTTGGCCCAGCACCCAAATCTGGTGGGGGCAAGAACACGGTGTCCGTGTGCGCTTCCAGCGCGCCAAGTGCCGCCCAGTTGCCATTCCACGAGAAGGCATATTTACCCGAAGCAAAGCCCGAATCGCGGTCAGCGCCGTCTTGGGTTGCTTGGGCATAACCGCCCGTGAACAGACCTTGCCACCATGCGCCAAA
>CAXNJD010000301.1:0-3223 GCA_964202545.1 Cypionkella sp. | reverse complement strand
CTGCGCAATGTCGTCAACCTCGGCATCGCCAGTGATGACATGGGCCAGCACGACGCCGCGCGTGGCGCGAAGGGCTGCGAAATCGGTCGCGCTGCCCTGCGCCAGCGCAGGTGGGGCGGGGGTCAGCAGCAGCGCGATGGCGATCACCGCAACACCGCGCGCCAGCCGTCCGCCCAACGCAAGCGCGGCGATGATATCCAGCCCCAACAGCAGCAGCGCGCCTGCCAGCAGCGGGCCTTTGCCTTGCGCAGGCGGGGCCTGATCTGTGCCGCGCAGCACAACCGATGTGGGCCAATCAAAGGCCGTTAACGTATCGCCTTTGCCGATGATGTTCAGCGCGACTGACCGCGTTGCCCCCAGATACAGCCCTGCGGGAACTGCGCCGCTGGGGGCAGTTTGCAGAGCGTTCCACAGCGCGTCGCCATCCACCCCCGCCAGCGCCGTGCCGTCGCCCATTTCGCCAAAAGCGCCCGTCAGGCGCTGAGGTTGCCACGGCCCGCCGCCGAGCACTTCGGCCTGCGTTGCGCCATCGCTGCGGCTGGCCACGGCAAGGCGCTCTAGCATTTGCACAAACAGGCCCGACAGGGGCAGGGTTGACCATTCGGCATTGGCGGTGACGTGAAACAGCACGATCTGCCCCGCGCCCACTTTCTTGCGCGTGACCAGCGGGGTGCCATCGGCCAGTGCGGCAAGGGTTGCGTCAATCAGCGTTGGGTCAGGTTCGGCCAAAACCTGCGCCGAAACGGTGACGTCGGGGCCAATATTCAGCCCCGCAAAGGGGCTGGCGGGGGCAAAGGGGGCCAGCGTTTTTGCCTCGCCCCATGTCATCGCGCCGCCAGTGGCGCGCCCGCCCGCGCGCAGCCGCACGGGCAAAAGCGGGTCTTGGCCATTTTCAAATTCGGCCCCCGCAAGGCGCGGCCCTGCAAAGCGCAGCAGCGTGCCGCCTTCAGTGATCCAATCGGTCAGCGCGGTGGCTTCATCCGCACCGAACTTGGCGACATCGGCCAGAATGATAGTATCTGGCCCCTGCGTGAGTGTCTGGGCAATTGATCCTGTCAAAAGGTCGGACGATGGGGCTAGCGCCTGAGTCAGGTAATGAGTAGGGGACAGCAGTTGCAGCCCTTCGGTATCGGCTGCGGCGCTGATGATCGCCACTTTGCGCCGCGTTAAAGTATCATCGGTTAGGCTAACCGCGCCCGCGCTGCGCTGGCCTTCAATTTCAAACCGCGTGATGCGGTTGCGCAGTTCGGGTGGCAGGGATAGGCGCGCGGAGGCGCGGCCTGCGCCGCTGGCAAAACTGGTAGGCGCGCGGGCCAGTTCAGTCTCGCTGCCATCGGGGGCGGTGCCAAGTGCCAACAGGGTGATGTTTTGTGCAACGGCGTTGGGCTGGCGCAGCGCCACCAAAATGATTTGCCCGTCTTCAAATGTGGCGGGGGCCAAGGCCAGCGGCGGGCGGGTGGGCAAGGCTACCTCGACACGGCCCTTGGATTGCAATGCGGCGAGGAATTCGCCGCGCCCTGCATGATTTAGCCCGTCACTGATCCACAGCGTGTCAAATTCCTGATCCCCCAGCAGCGCGGCCCAGCCAGCGAAATCGGCGGGCGCGCGGGGGGCGGGCTGGGCTGCGGCCAATGTGGCGCGCAGGGTATCGGCGCTTTGCCACAGGGGGGGCTGGGGCAGATCGGTTAGCCGCAAGAGCGCAGCGCTGCGCCCAGTGCGGCCCGCATTCGCCAAATCTTGCAGGGCGATATCACGCAGGGCTGGCCAATCTTGCGCCTCGGCCCAGCCGCTATCCATCACGATCAGCAATGGCTTATCCGATTGCGCCGCGTCCGCTATTGGGGCGCGGGTGGGGCCTGCAAAGCCCACAATCGCGGCGGCAATCGCCAGCGCGCGCAGCAGCAGCAGCCACCACGGCGTGCGATCTGCGGTGCGGGTTTTATCATCCAGCCCCAGCAGAAGCACCACGGCGGGAAAGCGGCGGCGGATGGGGGCGGGGGGAATGGCGCGCAAAATCAGCCACAGGATTGGCAAAGCAAGCAGCCCCCACAGCAGGGCAGGGGCGGAAAATGTCCAACCCAGAACGCTCATCTCGCGGCACCCGATATGGTGCCATGCGCCCAAATCAGCGCGCCTATGGCGGGTGCATCGGTGTGGTGCAGATGGTAATCCCAGCCAAGGCTGCGCGAAAGCTGCGTGAGTTCATCTTTGCGCTGCGCCAGCCGTTCGATGTAACGCGCGCGAAGATCGGCGGCAGATTGGGTTTGGTGGGTCAGCCCGCCGCCGATGGATTGAAAAATCACCCGCCCTGTGAAGGGAAAGCTTTCCTCGATAGGGTCAAGGATCTGCACCAATGCGCCGCGCGCGCCGCGATCAGCCGCCTGCATCATCGCGGTTTTCAGCGCGGTCAATGGGCCAAGGAAATCGGAAAGGTAAAGCAAATGCGCGGCGGTGCCGCCTGCCATTTCTGCCTGCCCATAATCTTGGGGGTTTTTCTGCGCCATCATCTCGGCGGCAAGGGGGCCTAAATGGCTGCGGCCCGTTTTTGCGGGCGCGCCGCCGATCAGCCCCACCCGTTCGCCCCCGCGCAGCAGCATCAAGGCCAGCGCCAGCGCCAGCACGGCGGCGCGGTCGGCCTTTTGCGGCAAGGCGTTATCACTGGCAAAGCGCATGGATTGCGCGCCATCGGCCCAAATTCCAATGCTATTTAGCGCCTTCCATTCGCGTTCGCGCACAAACGGCACATCGCCGCGCGCCGATCTGCGCCAATCAATCGCGCCCGCGCTGTCGCCTGCCTGCGCAGGGCGGTATTGCCAAAATTCGTCCCCTGCGCCTGCGCGCCTGCGCCCATGTGCGCCAAAGGCCAAGGCGGCGGCCAACTGTTGCGCCTGCGCCAGCAGGGCAGGCAAAGCATAGCCCAGCCCCAGCGCCTGCGCGCGCAAGTTTGGCGCGGTGCCAGTCATGCGGCGGCCTTGTCCCCAAGGGCACGCTGAACAGCGCCGCCGATCACAGAGGCCAAAGTTTGGCCCTGCGCGCGCGCGCTATAGTTTAGCGCCATGCGGTGCACCAAACCGGGGTGGGCAAGGGCGGCCACATCGGCCACCGACGGCACAAGCCGCCCTTCCAGCAAGGCCCGCGCACGAACGGCCAGCATCAAGGCCTGCGCCGCGCGCGGCCCTGGGCCCCATGCCAAAACAGGGGCCAAATGCGCGCCCTCGGCTTC
>CAXNJD010000300.1:0-3224 GCA_964202545.1 Cypionkella sp. | reverse complement strand
TATTGTTCAGCAGGTCTTCATCCTCGATACTGCGCATGTTTTCCAGCGCCGCCGCAGGCCCTGCCGTGCAACCGCCAAAGGTAGAGATATCGCGGAAATAAGACAATTTGTCAGTGTCATCTTTGAACATATCGAACACCGCCTCGGTGGTGACGGTGCAAGAAATCGCCGCATAGCCCGATGCGACGCCCTTGGCCATCGTGACAAAATCGGGCTTAATCCCGAAATGCTGATAGCCAAACCAAGTGCCTGTGCGGCCAAGGCCGCAGACCACTTCGTCAATGTGCAGCAGGATATTGTACTTTTTGCAGATTTCCTGCACCCGCTCCCAATAGCCATTGGGGGGAACAATCACGCCGCCGCCTGCGGTCACAGGTTCCAGCACCAACGCGCCGATGGTGTCAGCGCCTTCGCGCAAGATCACCTCTTCGATGGCATCGGCCGCGCGCTGTCCGTAATTTTCAACATCCCACTGCTTGCGGTATTCAAGGCAATGCGGAACCATCACAAAGCCCTCTGGGTACGGGCCGTATTGAACTGCGCGTTCGGCTTGGCCCGATGTGGCCAGCGCGCCGATGGTCGTGCCGTGATAGTCCCTCTCGCGGTACAGGATTTTCCACTTTTTGCCGCCGTGATGTTTGTGCGCGATCTGGCGCACCATTTTATAGACCTTCTCGTTCGCCTCTGAGCCTGAGTTGGAATAATACACGCGGCTTAGCCCCGGCATTTTGGAAATAAGACGTTCGGCAAACTGCGCGCCAGGGATCGATCCGCCAACGCCCGCAAAATAGTTCATTTTCAGCAAGGTATCGCGCACGGCATTGGCGATGCTTTCGCGCCCGTAGCCGACATTAACAGTCCAAACCGCGCCAGATACGGCATCGATATATTCGCGTCCGCGCGCATCCCACACCCGCAGGCCCTTGCCTTCGACAATGATGCGTGGATCGACATCGGGCTGCTCGTATCCCTTATGCTGGGACAGGTGATGCCAAACATGCGCCTTATCGGCGGCGACAATCTTTGAAATGTCATTGGCAGAGGCAAAATTATCCATGGTGCGGCCTTTGGCTGAAGGTTTTTTCCAGTATGACTTGAGCAAACCCTTGCCGTTATGTCCAGAGGCTTTGCGTTGGTAAGACCAGAGACTTTGTTGAAAACACCAGAACTCTTGCATTTGTCGTTTGGAACGGTCTAAATTGATGAAAAAGACAGAGGCAGGCGATGAGACCCACAATTATTGACGTGGCGGCAGCGGCGGGCGTATCGAAATCGACAGTCAGTTTGGTGCTGCAAGATAGCCCTTTGGTCAAAACCGCCACGCGCGAGGCTGTGCGCAAGGCCATGGCCGATTTGGGATATGTCTATAATGCGGCGGCGGCAGGTTTGCGCGGCGGGCGGGTGCAAGCGCCCACGGCGCAGGCGCAACCGCCCGATGCGATACCCGTGTCTTGCGATTTACATGACCCGATGGTCGCCACCTTTGTCGCCGCCTTGCAAAGCGTGGCAGGCGCGCGAGGGCTGAATTTGGCGATCCTATCCAATGTGTCCCAGATCAGCGCACGCAAAATCACAACACGCTTTTCCGAAGCGGCCGCGCCAAACTGCATCTTTGCCCTGCACCCGATGGGCAGCGCGCGCATGCAAGAGGGGCTTGCTGCAGGGCAAGCCACGCGGCATTTGCTGGGCCTTGGGGCAGGGCCAGTCGCTTTTGTGGGGGGCGAGGAGTTTTTGCCAATTCATGCCCAGCGGATGCGCGGCTATAATGAGCGGATGACCCGCGCAGGGCTGGAGCCTTTGCTAATTACGGGGGGCGATGATTTCAGTTTTGGCAAACGATCTTTAGCCAGAATGCTAAGCGACTTTCCACAGCACCGCGCAGCGCTTTGCATCAATGATCAGGTTGCCTTGGGCATGATGGAAGGGCTGCGCGAGCGTGGCATCGCATTGGGCGATGGGTTTCGCGTGGTAGGCTGGGGCGATACGCCCGTTGCTGAAACGCTGGGCCTATCGTCGCTGCGACCAGAGATCGGCAAACTGGCCGAGGTTTGCGTGGACTGGGTTTTGAATGGCGGCAGCAAAGCGCATGAAATTCCCCAAACCCTAATCCGCCGCATTTCCAGCACAGGCGGGGCATGAAAGACCGTTTGCATAGCCTGCTCATGTCGGCAATTGATGCGGCCAACCCAACCCGCGTGCTGCCCGCCTATTTGCGCGCCATTCCCGACCCGCGCCCAAACGGGCGGCTGATTGTGGTTGGCGCGGGCAAGGCCAGTGCAGCGATGGCGGATGCTGTGCGCGTCCATTTTGGCCCTTGCGAGGGGCTTGTCATTACCCGCTACGGCCATCAAGGCAGCGGCGTGCAGGACGGGCCCGAAGTTGTTCAAGCGTCCCACCCGCTGCCCGATGCGGCAGGCGTTGCGGCAACGGCGCGGATGATGGGTTTGCTGGCAGGATTATCCCCGCATGATACTGTCTTGGCGCTGATTTCGGGCGGGGCATCGGCGCTGCTGACGCAGCCGCGCGCAGGCGTGACGCTGGCCGATAAGGCGCGGCTGAGCGCGGATTTGCTATCCAAAGGCGCGCCGATTGGCGATATCAATCTGATCCGCAAGCAGTTTTCCGATGTAAAGGCGGGGCGATTGGCGGCCCTTGCCGCCCCTGCCCGCGTGATTGGGCTGATTATTTCGGATGTGGCGGGCGATGATCTGGCCGATATTGGATCAGGGCCAACTGTGGCCGATATGCGCGATGCAGCCGCCGCTGCGCAGCGCTGGGGCATCGATCTGCCCCCTGCCCGCGCGCCGCTTGCGCCGCTGACCCATGTGCAAAACCACCTTGTCGCAGCCCCCATGGCCAGCCTGCATGCGGCATCTGCTGTGGCGCAAAGCTGGGGCTGGCACGCGCAGATACTGGGCGATGATCTGGGCGGCGAGGCGCGAGATTTGGCGCGGGGTCATGCCACGCTGGCGCTGGATATTGCAGCACAGATGCGCCCCAGCGATCCTGCGCGCCTAATATTGTCGGGCGGCGAGGTCACGGTGACTTTGGGCGCGGCAAAGGGCGGAATTGGCGGGCCAAATGCAGAATATGCGCTGGCCTTAGCAACCTACCTAAACGGTCATTCACAAATTTACGCCCTGGCCGCCGACACTGATGGAATTGATGGCGCAGGGGATGCTGCGGGGGGCTATATTTCGCCCGATACACTGGACAATCGCAGC
>CAXNJD010000299.1:0-3236 GCA_964202545.1 Cypionkella sp. | reverse complement strand
CGCGCATGCCCTCTATCTCGGCGGCATTTTTGCGCGCTTTGGGGTATTTTGCAGGGTCGTCCGCCCAAGCCACAGTTCCGCCCGCGCCCTGCACGATATGTGCCAGCGCCAAGGGTGCAGTGGCGGGATCCAGTCGCACAGGGCGCTTCAGGGCCGCAATCGCGGGCGCAAAAGCAGCAGGGGGATGCAAGGCCACATCCCCGCCCATATGGGCGATAACAGCGCTGTCAAATTTGGCGCTATTGGCAAAAAGATCAACCTTTCCCGTATCATGCAAAATTGCAAAACCTTGCAGCACGGGGTTGCGCGGCACATCCGCGCCGCGAATATTTAGCAGCCACCAAAGGGAATCGGGCAGGGTGATCGCCGCAGCACTGTGCCCCGCTTGACGCAGCGTCTCGGCCAGCCTTGCACATTTGTCCCGATGAGATTCGCCCGCAAGCGCCACATCATGCACAAAGGCGCGGCCCATCGGCGGGGGCGGTTGATCGTGCCAAATCGCATCGATCAAATTGGCGCACGGGGTCAGCGCCACGCCGCTGCCCGCCAGCACCGCCTCGATTTTGGCAATTTCATCGCGGGTGTGTAGCCAAGCATCATAGCCAATTTGGCCCGCCGTCAAATGCTGCAGCATCCACGGCCCTGCCTGCTGCTCTGGCCAAGGCACGGGTGTGAAATGCGCAAGATCAACTTGGCCAGTGACCTGCGTGCGATAGCGCCCATCAATGAACACCCCCGCCATGTCAGGCAAAACCACGCAGAAGCCTGCGCTGCCTGTAAATCCAGTTAGCCATTCCAGCCGCGCATCGCGCGCGGCCACATATTCGCCCTGATGCACATCTGCGCGCGGCACGATAAAACCTGCCAGCCCCGCGCCCGCAATTTCGCGGCGCAAGGCCGCAAGGCGGGCAGGGCCGTGCTGCGGGGCGGCGGTGGTCTCAAAAGTTTGGAACATGGGGCGGCCTCACGGGGGGTCTTCCAGTCACTCTTGCAGCCAATCGCGCCTATCGCAAGTCCGCGCCGCTTTGCCTGCTTCCTAACTCTGCAAATATCCCACGGGGGTAAGCTTGCGAGCTTGCTCGCAAGCTAGGGGGTGTGAACCCCCCACTTCAGGCGGCGCAGTTACCCCGCCCGCCTAAGCGTGACGCTGCCCGCATTGCCCATCGCCCGCGCACGTTTGCGCGCGTCCGCCTCGAACAACCCAGCCAACTGCTCTGTCATAGCCCCTGCAAGCTGTTCGACATCCGTGATGGTGACGGCGCGCTCATAATAGCGCGTCACGTCATGGCCGATGCCAATGGCGATTAGTTCCACCGCGCGGCGGCGCTGCACCATTGCGATCACATCGCGCAGGTGTTTTTCCAAAAAATTCGCAGGATTCACCGAAAGCGTGCTGTCATCGACGGGCGCACCATCAGAGATGACCATCAAAATCCTGCGCGCTTCGGGCCGCGCCATCATGCGCCGATGCGCCCATTCCAGCGCCTCACCGTCGATATTCTCCTTGAGCAGACCCTCTTTCATCATCAGGCCCAGATTGGGCCGCACCCGCCGCCATGGCGCATCGGCGGATTTATAGATGATATGGCGCAAATCATTCAGCCGCCCTGGCCCCTGCGCGCGCCCGTCTGCCAGCCAGCGTTCGCGCGATTGGCCGCCCTTCCACGCGCGGGTGGTAAAGCCAAGGATTTCCACCTTGACCCCGCAGCGTTCCAGCGTGCGGGCCAGCACATCGGCGCAGATGGCCGCAATCGATATGGGCCGCCCGCGCATAGAGCCTGAGTTATCCAGCAAAAGCGTGACGCAAGTATCGCGAAATTCGGTATCTTTTTCCATTTTAAACGACAGCGGCGTGGTGGGGGAAACCACCACGCGGGCAAGGCGGCCAGCATCCAAAACGCCCTCTTCCAGATCAAACAGCCACGAACGGTTTTGCTGCGCCTGAAGGCGGCGCTGCAATTTATTGGCAAGGCGCGAGACTGCGCCCTTTAGCGGTTCGAGTTGCTGGTCAAGATAGGCGCGCAGGCGTTCCAATTCGGCAGGTTCGGCCAAATCTTCGGCGCGCACCTCTTCGTCGTAATCGTTTGTAAAAACGGTATAATTGGGGTCTGCGTCCGAATAGGGGGCGGGGGCAGGGGGCTCTAGCGGGGCCTCGCCTTCGGGCATTTCGGCCTCTTCGCCCTCGGCCATTTCGGCCTGATCTTCCATCGACACTTCGGCCTGCTGTTGGTCGTCCTGATCTTCTTGGGCGCGCTCTGCCTCGGCATCCTCTTGCTCGGCCTCGTCCTGATCGGGGCTGTCAGACTCGGGCTGATCTGGGCTTTCCTCGGCCTGATCGCCTGCCTCGTCCTCGTCCTTGCGGTCGGGGTCGTCGCCGATTTGATCGCCGTAGCCAATATCGGAAATCACCTGCCGCGCAAGGCGCGCAAAGGCGGCTTGGTCGGATAGGACATGGTCGATGTTGTCCAGCGATTTGCCAGCAAGGCTTTCGATATGCTCGCGCCAAATCTGCATAATGTTGTCGGCCCCTGCGGGCATCGGACGGCCTGTGGCAAGGTGGCGTACAAGGTATCCTGCGGCCACAGACAGGGGGGCATCTTCGGCCTTAGTCACGGAAGCATAGGCTTTGCGTTCTGCTTCATTCGCGATCTTTGCATCGATATTGCCTGCGGTGCCTGGCATCATGCGTGCGCCCATCGCTTCGCAGCGCGCGGTTTCCATCGCCTCAAAAATCTCGCGCGCAAGGGGGCCGCTTGGGGCATAGCGCGCGGCCACGGATTCGTTATGAAACTTGCGTTTCAGCGCAAAGGCATCTGCGGTGCCGCGCGCCAGCATAATTTCAGATTGCGTCATGCGGCGGGTGACTTGAGGCAGGCGGATGCCTTCGCGGTTCATGCCTGCAGGGTCGACAGAATAGGTGACCGTCATATCAAAATCTTCGGCCAGCGTGCGCGTGGCGTCCGCTAGTGCCTTTTTGAATGGGTCGGCGGGGTTATCAGATGGCTTGCTCATACGCTATGTAGATCATTTGAGGCGCAAATCGGCAAGGGGGACAGACGCAAGTTCTAGGCTGTTTATTTGCGCACATATCCCGCGCACTAACGCAGGTTGCTACAGGCAGGGACACAGCGCATATCAGGGTTCAAGTGCAACCTTAACTGGAGTTTTCCCATGGCTAACAAGCCCAAAATCGCCCTTATTATCACCTCGACCCGCGCGGCACGCGTGGCCGACAT
>CAXNJD010000298.1:0-3236 GCA_964202545.1 Cypionkella sp. | reverse complement strand
CGAGGTTACCGTTCTTCCCGCCAGCGCCACGGCAGAAGATGTGCTGGCGCTGAACCCCGAAGGTGTGTTCCTGTCCAACGGCCCGGGCGATCCTGCTGCCACTGGGGCCTATGCCGTGCCCATGATTAAGGGCGTTTTGGCGGCCGATCTGCCCGTGTTTGGCATCTGTTTGGGCCATCAAATGCTGGCCCTTGCCCTTGGCGGGCGCACCGTGAAAATGAACCACGGACACCACGGCGCGAACCACCCTGTTAAGGATATCACCACGGGCAAGGTCGAAATCACTTCGATGAATCACGGATTTACAGTCGATAGCCAATCCCTGCCTTCGGGCGTGATGGAAACCCATGTCTCGCTGTTCGATGGGTCGAACTGCGGTATCGCAATGGTAGATAAGCCTGTCTTTTCCGTGCAATACCACCCTGAAGCCAGCCCTGGCCCGCAAGACAGCGTCTATCTGTTTACCCGCTTTGCCGATGCGATGAAGGCCCGCCGCGCAGCGGCAGCGGCCCCCGAATTTTCCGCATAGTAATTCGGTTTGGTTAAGGGGTTGTTAACCCTGTCTTAACATTTGGCACCCTAAGCTTGGATCATCCAGCCAAGGAGCCGTGATGTCCCTTACCTCGCTGCGCCAGATCATCCGCCTTGATGCAAGCCCTTTGGCAGGGCCATTGGCGCTGCATCGCCTGCTCCCTGCCCCCAGCGAAAGCGAGGTTTTTGGCGTGGCGCTTTTGCGCGCAAGGCGCATTTCTGCGCAGGCCCTGATGGCTGCACTAAAGAACCCGCAAATCCATCTTGTCGATCACCTTATCGCAATCGGCGTGATGGACGAAGGCGCGGCCTATACCGCCCTTGCCGCGCATTGGGCCGTTGGACTAGCCGATTTCACCCGCCATCCAGTGGACAGCGCCCTCATTGCCCGCGTCGATGCCGCAGCCTGCCTTGCGGGTCACTGGGTACCATGGCGCAGAATTGGGGCATCTACAGTCGTCGTCTGCGCCTACCCCGAAGATTTCGCGGCCCTGCGCACCATGCTCACTGCGGTTTTTGGTACAGTCATATTGGCCATAGCCCCCCGGCGTGTGATCGCGGCGCAGATCATGGCAAAGGCAGGCGCAGCCCTAGCACGCCGCGCCGAAACGCGTTTGCCCGAAGGTGACAGTTGCCGCAATTTTTCGCCGCGTCGCGCCTATGCGCCCCTATGCGCCTTGGCGGCGATCATTAGCGCGGGCGTTTTGGCTGCGCCCATGACGGCTGCGTTGGCGCTGCTCATCTTTGCGCTGGCTTTGGCCTATAGCCTCACAGCGCTAAAGCTGTTTGCCCTGCTGGCCAGCCTGCGCCGCCCCCCTGCCCCCCCGACCCAGCTTCAACCAGCCCGACCCGCCTTGCACATCGTGCCAACCAATGCAGACCTGCCTTTCATATCCATCTTAGTGCCCCTTTTCTGCGAAAGCCGCATCGTCGCCCGCCTGATCCGCAGGCTTGAGCGGCTCGATTATCCCAGCACAGCCCTAGAGGTGATATTCCTGACCGAAGATAACGACACCGCTACGGCATCCGCGCTGTCCAGTATCACCTTGCCAGCATGGATGCGGGTGCTATCCGTGCCGACAGGCACAATCCGCACCAAACCCCGCGCGCTAAACTATGGGCTTGATCAGTGCAAAGGACAAATCATCGGCGTCTACGATGCCGAAGATGCCCCCGATCAAGGCCAACTTCGCGCCGTGGCGCAAGGCTTTGCCACGGGCGGGCCGCGCCTTGCTTGCCTTCAGGGACGGCTCGATTATTACAACCCCACCCATAACTGGCTGTCACGCTGCTTTACCATTGAATATGCCGCATGGTGGCGCGTTATCTTACCGGGCTTTGCGCGCATGGGCTTTGCCATTCCCTTGGGCGGGACAACCTTGTTCTTTCGCAGCGACATCCTGCGCGCCCTTGGTGGATGGGATGCTCACAACGTCACCGAAGACGCCGATTTGGGCCTGCGTCTTGCGCGGCGCGGATACCAGACGCATTTGTTAGACAGCACCACCTATGAAGAGGCGAACAGCCGCGCAATCCCTTGGATCAAACAACGCTCTCGTTGGATCAAAGGTTATATAATGACCTATGCCAGCCACATGCGCCGCCCCGCCGCCCTGCTGCGTGATCTGGGGGCGTGGCGGTTTTTCGGCATGCAAATGATGTTCGCAGGCACTGTTCTTCACGCCATGCTCGCCCCCATAACGGCGCTGCTTTGGCTTGCGGCCTTCGGCGCAGTCAGCCTCAGCGGCTTTGCGGGCGCACAGCTTCTTTTCCAACTGACCACCCTTGGGTTTGCCGCCGAAGCGCTAATACTGGCGGCCAATTACCTGGGGCCGCGCCGCGCGGGCCACCAGCTAAACCCTTTGTGGCTGCCCACAATGATGGCCTATAACCTCATGGCCAGCCTTGCCGCCTACAAGGCGGTGTACGAGGTACTGACCAAACCCTTCTATTGGGACAAAACCGCCCACGGCCTGTTTGACGATTAACGCAAACTCTACCGCGCGCCCAAAAATCAGCGCCCCCTAAATTCCGCGCGCTCCTAACACCTCGCGCCCGTTTCTTTTCTTCTTAAATATCCTGCGGGGTAGAGGGTTTGCCCCGCAAACCCTCGCAGGGGCGGCACACGCCCCTGTTCGCCCTTCATGCCGCAGCTAGCGTGTCTTTAATTCGCCTGCATCCACCCGCAGCCGCGTCTCATAGGCTTTGGATATATGCCCGCGCAGCGCTGCAAAAGCCGCCTCGCCATCGCGCGCGGCAATCGCCTCGACAATGGCGGAATGCTCTCCCAGTGCCACTTCATCACGCCCTGCAGCGGCAAAAGATGTCGTCGCCATCAGCGCCATTGACCGATGCACCAAATCCAATTGCTGCACCAAAAATCGGTTATGCGAGGCAAGGTGGATCAAGCGGTGAAACCGCTTATTCGCGCGGCTCAGCAGGCGCGGATCGCCGCCTAACAGGGCGCGGTCATCTTGCACCATGCGGCGCAACACCGAAACTTCCTCATCCGTGGCATGGCGCGCAGCCAGCTTAGCCGCCAGCCCCTCGAGTTCGGCGCGCACTGTATACAGTTCTGCCAATTGCGTATGATCTAGGCTGGCCACAATCAAAGACCGCCCATCGCGCGTCAGCATCCCTTGCGTTTCCAGCCGCTGCAGCGCCTCGCGCACAGGGGTTCGCGACAGGCCAATGCGCTCGGCAAG
>CAXNJD010000297.1:0-3244 GCA_964202545.1 Cypionkella sp. | reverse complement strand
TTGGCCACTGATGGGGATTTGGTGCGCAACCCCTCAACAATCCGATCCGTCTCATAATGATGCAGAAGATCATTGGGGATGCGCCGTGAGAAGTAATAGAAGCCGCGACGACTGTAAGTGAATGGGACTCTTTTGGTCTGCAATTTGGTCTACACTCCTGAAGAGAGACGGTGGCGCCTCAGTGAATTTCAGAGTGTTTTCAAACAGTTAACCGAAGTTCTTGCTTGTTTTTTGTAGTTAAATGGAGCGGGTGAAGGGAATCGAACCCTCGTATTCAGCTTGGGAAGCTGCTGCTCTACCATTGAGCTACACCCGCATAAGGGGCAGATAATATGGCGCGCTGGTAACGTCAAGACATACCCGCGCGCCACAAGGGCGCGCGGGCAATCGTTTGGGCTTTAGGCCAAATTACATTTTTGGCAGCAAAACCGTGTCGATCACGTGGATCACGCCGTTTGACTGTACCACATCGGCAATGGTCACAGTGGCCGTATTGCCCATCTCGTCGCCCACCATGACTTTGCCGTCAGCGGTGGTCAGCGTCAGCTCGCAGCCGCCCGCAGTGCCTACTTTGGCAGTGCCGCTACCTGCTTCGATCATGCCCAGCACGTCTGCGGCCATAGCCTTGGCAGCTACGACATGGCAGGTCAGGTTCTTAGTTAGCTGGTCTTTGTTTTCAGGCTTTAGCAGTGTTTCCACAGTGCCTGCAGGCAGTTTGGCAAAGGCGTCATTGGTGGGGGCAAACACGGTAAATGGGCCTGCGCCCGACAGGGTTTCGACAAGGCCCGCAGCTTGAACGGCCGCAACCAAGGTGGTGTGATCGGCCGAATTCACGGCGTTTTCAACGATGTTCTTGGTTTCCAGCATGGCTGCGCCGCCGACCATTGGGTTTTCGGCAAGGGCCATGCCAGCGGTCAAAGCCAGTGCTGCGGTTGCGCCAAAGAATACTGATTTCATCTTCCGTCTCCTGTTAGCGCGGCGGGCCATTCCCGCCGCTTACATAGGAAACGAGTGAACGCAGCAAAAAGTTTCAGACCGCGCAAATTTTTTTAAACTAATTTTCAACAAACATGCCAGCGGCCAAAATTGGCCCCGTGGCCACGCCATTTGGCCCGCCGCCAAGAGGTTCGTCGGTGACAGCCAGCACATAGCCAATCGCCAAATTCGGTGCGGGCAGGGTGAGCGCGGCATTAATCAGGCCCAGTGAAACTGGGGACTTATCTCCATCAATCAACCACAACTCGTAACTGCGGTCGGGCGCGGGGGGCTTTCCTTTGGTGCGCGTCAGGGTCAGATTGCCGCCTTCAAGCTGCGCTAGAAATTCAACTGTGCTGCCTTCGGCCAAAAGGGTGGCGGTTTGCACAGGTGTCTGAGGCGCGGTGCCGCCAAAATTCAGCGCAAGCGCCAGCACCACCACAGACAGCGCCGCCATTGCGCCCGTACCAATCAGCCCGCCCAGCCAGCCCGTGGGCATGCTAAACCAGCGCCGCGATTTTGGCGCGCCAAACAATCGCGCTTCGATTTTGGGCATCAGATTAGGCGGGGGAACGGCGTCCACCTCGTCTGCCAAGGGGGAAAGACGCGCCTCCCATGCAGCCACGCGGGCGGCAAAGGCGGGGGAGTGTTTGACCAGACCTTCAGCGCGCGCGCGATCAGCGCCTTCCAACACGCCCAAAGCATATTCGGCGGCCAAAAGGTCGTTTTCGTCGACGGGGTCTGAATCAGCAGACGGGGTCATTGGGCCATACAGTCTTTCAAAGATATCAGGCCGCGTCGCAGCCAGGTTCGCATCGTATTCAACGGCACATTGGCAGCAAGCGCAAGATCACCGTAGGAATGGCCCGAAAGATAGGCCCCGCGCACCGCCGTTGCCACAGACGGGTCAAGCCGCCCAAGGCAATGGTGAATGCGCGCCGCCTCGCCGCGCGCAATCATCTGCACTTCGGCGCGCGGGGCGGGGTCTGTGGCTGCGGCAAGATCATCGTCGTCGCCAAAATGGGCGGGTTTTCGGGCGCGGATCAGATCAATTGCGTGATTACGCGCAAGTGCCACGGCCCATGCCATTGCGCTGCCCCGTTCGGGGCTAAACCGCGCGGCGCGCAGCCAAATTCTGGTGAATACCTCTTGCAATGCGTCCTCTGCCTCGGCCCTTGTGCCAAGGATACGGATCAGAAGGCCAAAAAGTTTCGGCGCTGCAGCAGAATAAAAGTCGCCAAATGCCGCGCGGTCTTGGGCGGCGATACGGGTTAGCAGGGCGGAAAGATGTTCATCATGCATGGCATAAAACTAGAGTAGAGCGCAGAAAAGTCACCCCCAGAGTGCAAAATTATCCTCTTTATCCCCTGCGCCTGCGGCCCGCGCTGCCTGCACCCGACATATTGAAGGATACATCGGGCAGGGTGACAACCATCCCCAGTTCAGGGAAAGTATCCACCGCGTTTGGAATGGCCGAGGCATTGACGAAGTGTTCTTGAAAGCGTGGCTCGATTGCGGTTTCCACCTTGTGAATATGGCGCACAACCTCTTCGATGGTGTTGCGGGCGGCATTGCTGGCCAGCGCCATGCGCGCGCCTGTGCCTGCGGCATTTCCCGCCGAGATGACTTTATCCAGCGGCACATCGGGGATCATGCCCAAAACCATCGCGTGTTTTGGGCTGATATGCGCGCCAAAGGCCCCCGCCAGCACAACGCGGTCTACCTTTTCGACGCCCATTTCATCCATCAGCAATTTGGCCCCCGCATAAAGCGCGGCCTTGGCCAACTGAATGGCGCGAATATCGCCTTGGGACACGGTGATCAACGGACCGCCCTGCGCGGTGCCGTCGTGCACAATATACGAATGCGTGCGCCCTGCGGGGATGCAGCGCGCGGTGCCAGTCTGATCGGGCCCGCCGATCAGCCCGCCCTGATCGAGTAGCCCCGCCATACGCAGTTCTGCCACAGCCTCAATTAGGCCCGACCCGCAAATTCCCGTAACCCCTGAGGATGCAGTGGCTTCAGCAAAGCCTGCCTCATCGCTCCACTTATCGCAGCCAATCACGGAAAAGCGGGGCTCTTTGGTGATGGGATCAATCTGCACCCGTTCAATCGCCCCAGGGGCTGCGCGCTGGCCCGATGAGATTTGCGCGCCCTCGAATGCAGGGCCAGTGGGGGACGAGCAGGCCAGCACACGGGATGTATTGCCCAGCAAAATTTCGGCATTGGTGCCCACATCAACAATCAGCACCATGTCATTGGATTTATT
>CAXNJD010000296.1:0-3263 GCA_964202545.1 Cypionkella sp. | reverse complement strand
TAGGCAGGGATACCCTTGGCAGGGGCAGGATCGCTCGTCCCTTCAAAATTGCTGCCCGACGCGATCAGACAGTTTTTGCCATAGGGCGATGTAGCAATAATTTTCCACGTGCCTGTGCTGGGGTTCACAAACAATTCCACCACCGCGTTTTGCCCTGCGATACCAATGCCGCGCCGCGCCTCGCCGTATTTGGTTGCCAAAGCAGATAGCACATCGGGGCGCGGGCCACATTGGGCCGCTTGCGCATCGGCGTTTTGCGCGGCGAAAATCAGCAATGCAAATCCAAAAGATAGGGCAAAAAGGCGCTTTTGCAGGTTGTTGGGCATGGCTTGGGCCTTTCATCAGGGGATAAGCGAATGCTGCACCCAAGCGATGGCGAATTGGTTAACCTGCGGGGCGTTCTGGCCTTGTTCTACGTGAGGCTTGGGCCAACGCAGAATTTTTCTGCATTGCGGCATTTCCCGCCTTGCGGAAAGTGACAAAATGATGCCATTTTGCGCAATATTATTACTGCGAGGAATCATGCCAGCTGCCCCCCAACGCCCTTATCGGTCGGTTTTGTATATTCCCGCATCAAACGCGCGTGCATTGGAAAAGGCGCAACGCCTGCCCGCAGACGCGATTATCTTTGATTTAGAAGATGCCGTGGCGCCTGCCGAAAAGGATGCCGCCCGCGCAGCCTTGGTGCAGGCGCTGCAAGGCGATTTTGGTGCGCGCGCGCGGATCGTGCGGGTCAATGGGCTGGATACCGACTGGAGCCATGCGGATTTGGCTGAATTTGCGCATCATGAGGGGGTAGATGCGCTGCTTCTGCCCAAAATCAGCACCGCCCATGATTTGGACGCAGCCCATGCCATCGCCCCAAATAAACCGCTTTGGGCCATGATGGAAACCCCACTGGCCATGCTGAACGCCGCGCAAATTGCCGCGCATCCTGCGCTTGCGGGCATGGTTATGGGCACGAATGATTTGGCCAAAGATTTAGGCGCGCGCCACCGCAGCGACCGCTTGGCACTGCAAACGGGGCTGGGCCTGTGCCTTCTGGCCGCCCGCGCGCATGGCCGCGTGATTGTAGACGGGGTGTTCAATGCCTTTCGCGATGATGCGGGCTTGGCCGCCGAATGCGTGCAAGGCCGCGACATGGGCTTTGATGGCAAAACCCTAATCCACCCCGCGCAACTGCCCATCGCCAACGCCGCCTACGCACCATCTGCCGCAGAGATTGACCTTGCCCGCCGCCAGATCGCCGCCTTTGATATCGCGCTTGGCGCGGGCCAAGCGGTTGCAGTTGTGGATGGTAAAATTGTTGAAAACCTGCATATCGTCACCGCGAAGGCCCTGCTGATCAAGGCAGCGGCGATAGCGGCGATGGAGTAGCCAATGTATCATCTGATCTTAACACTGGGGGTTGTCCTATGGGCCTATTCCCATTTGATGAAGCGCGTCACCCCCAATTTCCGCGCCTCTTTGGGCGAGGCAAAGGGCAAGGGCGTGGTTGCGCTATTAAGCTTTGTGGCGCTGGGGCTGATGATCTGGGGCTATCGCGGGACAGGTGCGGAGACAATTCAGCTTTGGAACCCGCCCGCGTTTCTGAACCATATCAATAACTTATTGATGCTGATTGCGGTTTTTCTTGTAAACTTGGGCTATGTGCCTGGCCTTTTACGCAGCAAAATGCGTCACCCTATGCTGGGCGCAGTTAAGGTTTGGGCCCTGGCGCATTTGCTGGTGAACGGCGATCTGGCATCGGTGATCTTGTTCGGCGGCATGCTGGCTTGGGCTGTTTTTGACATGATCAAAATCAACAAAATGCAAGTCTGGGCACGCCCCGCCGCTGGCCCCGTGATTTATGATATAGGCTATGGTATTGTCAGCCTTGGCATTTTTGGCGCAATCGCATGGCTGCATACCTATCTTGGCTATTGGCCCTTTGGATAAAACATGGCGCAGCTTTACCGTTTCCTGTCAGATGATGACACGTCGGCCTTTTGTCATAAAGTCAGCGAAGCGCTGTCCAAAGGCTGGCAGCTGTATGGCAATCCCACCTATGCCTATGATGCTAAGGCCGAGGTCATGCGCTGCGGTCAAGCCGTGGTAAAGGATATCGCGGGCGATTATCATCCTGACATGAAATTGGGCCAGCAATAGGGAAAACTTATGGGCAGCAAAACCAACGCGGGTCGGTTCTTTGAAGATTACCTCTTGGGCGAGGTGATTGCCCACGCGGTCCCGCGCAGCCTGTCGGGCGGGGAACGCGCGCTGTATCACGCGCTGTATCCCGCCCGTCATGCGCTGTATTCATCCGATGAATTCGCCCGCACCTGCGGCCTGCCTGACTGCCCGATGGATGATTTGATCACCTTTCACACGGTGTTTGGCAAAACTGTGCCCGATATTTCGCTCAACGCCATCGCACATTTGGGCTATGCGGCAGGGCGCTGGCTGGCCCCCGTACACGCGGGCGATACCCTGACGGCGCGCAGCACTGTGATTGGGCTAAAGGAAAACTCAAACGGGCAATCAGGCGTGGTTTATGTGCGCTCGGAAGGCGTCAATCAGCACGGCACCGTGGTGCTGGAGTATACCCGCTGGGTCATGGTGAAAAAGCGCGATGCAGCCAGCGCGCCGCCCATCCCACATATCCCAGATCTGCCTAAGTCGCTAGCGGTGGGCGATTTGAAAATTCCGCAAGGGCTTGATTTCACGCGCTATGATTTCACCCTAGCAGGCGAAGCGCACCGGATGCGCGATTATGCGCTGGGCGAGGTGATTGACCATGTTGACGGCGTCACCCTGGAGGAAGCCGAGCATATGCTGGCCACCCGCCTGTGGCAAAACACGGCCAAAGTACATTTTGATGCCCTAAGCCGCCCCGATGGCAGGCGGTTGATTTATGGCGGCCATATCATATCACTGGCGCGCGCGCTGTCGTTCAACGGGCTGGCCAATGCGCAAATGATTGTGGGGCTAAACGGCGGCACACATGGTAACCCCGCCTTTGCAGGCGATACAGTGCGCGCTTGGAGCGAGGTTTTGGATATGGCCGAAACCTCGGCTCCGAACGTGGGCGCAATCCGTTTGCGGCTTGTCGCGCACAAGGCTGCCAAGGCTGTCCCTTTGCGCGGTGCGGATGGCAAATACAGCCCCGATGTGCTGTTGGATTTGGATTACTGGGCACTTATGCCAATCTAGGTCAACGCTGCGGCCAGCCTGTCCCACTCATCCACTGCGCCTGCGGGGCCAAGGCGCAGCCAGGTTGCCGA
>CAXNJD010000295.1:0-3266 GCA_964202545.1 Cypionkella sp. | reverse complement strand
TGCGCGCATATTCGCCCAATGGCTGGCTACACGTTGCGCTATTTCGTGGTGCGCTGGATCTATACTCCAACCAATTGACCCAGAAGACGGTTGAAAGCTCAATAGACCCATTAGTTTTGCGCTGGCCAAAAGTTCGGCTCCGCGGCCCTCTTTCTTTAATGCATGAAGTCTTGTGATTGCCTCAGACGTATTCAAATCATCGGACAAAGCATCAACTACAAGCGGATCAGGTTCGGCTGCGTCGACACCGCCAACAACCTCAATAAACCCACGAATATGATCAAGCGCCTCCCGCGCCTTCGCCTCTGTCCAGTCCATCGGCTTGCGATAATGCGTGGACAGCATCACAAACCTAATCACTTCCCCCGCCACGCCCTTGTCCAGCAAATCGCGCACGGTAAAGAAATTGCCCAAGCTCTTGGACATTTTCTTACCCTCTACTTGCAACATCTCGTTATGCATCCAGACCTGCGCAAAGCCTCCCGTTGGGTGGGCGCAAGTACTTTGGGCCAGTTCGTTTTCGTGGTGGGGGAATTGCAGATCTAGGCCCCCGCCGTGGATATCGAACGTGTCGCCCAGCAATTCGTAACTCATGGCGCTGCATTCGATATGCCAGCCAGGTCGGCCACGGCCCCAAGGGCTGTCCCATCCCGGTTCCTGATCGGATGACGGCTTCCACAGCACGAAATCCATCGGGTCTTCTTTGAAGGGGGCCACTTCCACCCGCGCGCCTGCGATCATATCGTCAATGCTGCGCCCTGACAGTGCGCCATAGTCTTTGTACGAACGTACGCGAAACAGCGCGTGGCCGTTTGCCGCATAGGCGTGGCCACTGGTGATAAGTTTTTCAATCATCGTTACCATTGGCCCAATAAAACCCGTCGCGCGCGGTTCAAAGTTGGGCCGCAGTGCCCCAAGCGCGTCCATATCGGCGTGATACCATGCGATGGTTTCATCCGTGCGTTCGGCAATCAGCGCCTCAAGGGGGCGGGGATCGCCGCCTTGCTTGCGGGCCAGGGCGCTGGCGTTGATCTTGTCATCCACATCGGTAAAATTGCGCACATAGGTGACGTGATCCGCGCCGTAGGTGTGGCGCAGCAGGCGGTAGAGCACATCAAACACCAAAACGGGGCGCGCATTGCCCAAATGGGCGCGGTCATAGACTGTGGGGCCGCAGACGTACATTCGGACATTGGATGGGTCCAAAGGTTCAAAAACCTGCTTTTCGCGGGTCTTGCTGTTGTAGAGTTTGATCGCCATGACCCAATCCCCAAAATCGCGCGCCGCGCGGGTGTTGTCTGTTCGGGTTAGGAAACAAAAACAGCCCCCGCGTGACCAATGTCAGCAGGTAATGCAGCACATAATGGTGCACATCTGTCTCATGACGCCGTGATAGCAGGGGATGGGGGCGTTGGGAAGGGGGTTACCCCGCCTTCGCCTCTAACGCCATCCATTCCTCTTCCAGCGCCTGAAGCGCGGCTTGCAGTTTTGCCACCATTTCGCTGGTTTTGCCAAACTTCACAGGGTCGCGGGTGAACAGGGCGGGATCTTCCAAAAGGGTGGACATTTTTGCCAGTTCCGCCTCGCCTTTGGCGATAAGGTCTGGCAATTGGTCTAGCCGTTTCGCCTCGGTAAAGGTCAGCTTCGATTTGGGTTTCACGGGCGGCGGGGCGGATGTCGGGGCGGCGGTTTTCTTGGCGGCATTGTCGAAGGTTTCGGTATCAAAGCCGACCACGCGCTGGCGTGCATCATCGCTCCACCCGCCCGGAAAGGCGGTGGCGCGCCCCTGCCCTTCCAGCGCGATGGTGGTTGTGGCAATGCGGTCGATGAAATCGCGGTCGTGGCTGACCAGCAGCACCGTGCCGTCATAATCGGACAGGATATCTTGCAGCAGGTCTAGGGTTTCAACGTCTAAATCGTTTGTCGGTTCGTCCAGCACCAAAAGGTTGGACGGCAGCGCCATCAGTTTGGCCAGCAAAAGCCGCGCCTTTTCGCCGCCTGATAGGGATTTCACAGGCGCGCGGGCTTGGGATTCATCGAACAGGAAATCTTTAAGGTAAGCGACCACGTGTTTGGGCCGCCCGCGCACCATCACCTGATCGGATGCGCCAGAGACGGCCATCAGCGGATCACCAACCAGATTGTCCCAAAGCGACGCCTCGCCATCCAGCCGCGCGCGGGCTTGGTCGAACACGGCGATGTCAAGATTGGTGCCAAGGGTCACAGTGCCAGAATCGGGGGCGGTTTGGCCCAGCAGCAGCTTTAGCAGGCTGGTTTTGCCCACGCCGTTGGGGCCAACAAAGGCCACGCGGTCGCCGCGCAGAACCCGTAGGTCAAAGTTTTTCACAATGGGCTTTGCGCCAAAGGCCAGCGAAATGTCTGTAGCCTCGATCACTTTTTTGCCCGATGTCTGGCCTGCGTCCAGTTCCAGCATTGCGGTGCCTTGGCGGCGGATTTGGGCAGACCGCTGCTCTCGCAGTTCGGCCAGCGCACGAACGCGGCCTTGGTTGCGTTTGCGTCGCGCAGAAATACCTTCGACGGCCCATTTCGCCTCGGCCTTGATTTTGCGGTCTAGCTTGTGGCGGGCGTCGTCTTCTTCGGCCCAGATGGTTTCGCGCCATTCTTCAAAACCGTCAAAACCAGATTCGCGGCGGCGCACCATCCCGCGGTCGACCCATAGGGTTTGGCGGGTCAGTTTGCGCAAAAACGCGCGGTCGTGGGAAATCAGAACAAAGGCTGCACGGGTGCTGGAAAGTTCTTCTTCCAGCCATTCAATGGCTTGAATGTCCAAATGGTTGGTCGGCTCGTCCAGCAGCATCAACTCGGGCGCTTCGGCCATGAGTTTGGCCAGCGCCGCGCGGCGACGCTCGCCGCCTGATGCGGTGGCGATTGGGGTTTCGGGATTAAATTTAAGCCCATCGGCCAGCATCGGGATTTTGTAATAATCTTCATCCGACAGACGGCTTTCGGCAAACGCGCCCAGCGTTTCAAAGCCAGACAGATCGGGGTCTTGTTCCATATAGCCCACAGTTATTCCTGGCGGGATAGAACGCATGCCCGCGTCTGCCTCGACCAGCCCTGCCATCACCTTCATTAGCGTGGATTTGCCCGCGCCATTGCGGCCGACAAGGGCAATACGGTCGCCATGTTGGGCAGCCAAATCCAGCCCGTCAAAAAGGGGATTGCCGCCAAAGGTCAGCGAGATGTTCGATAGCTGTAATAGGGGTGCGCGTGCCATGCGGGCGGGTTAGCGGCGCGCGCGGCAA
>CAXNJD010000294.1:0-3270 GCA_964202545.1 Cypionkella sp. | reverse complement strand
GATTGCGGCCATCGCAATCACGCCTGTCACTTTGCGAAGTTGGGTTGTTATCGGCAAACGCGCCGCCTCTACAGACAGTTGCATGTGTTCCCTCCCTAGGCTGTATTTGAATTATGCTACTTTTTATTATGTATTGATCAGCGCAACTGGGCGGCACCAACCCGCCGAGGCGCGCGCAACCTTGATCGGAAAGGCGATCACCTCGAACCCAGTGCTTGGCAAAAGATGCAGGTTTGCCAATTTTTCCATATGGCAATAGATGCAATCCGCGCCTGCCTTGTGCCCTTCCCAGAACAGGCTGTCATCGCCCGTCTCTCGCACGCGGGCCATCTGGCCCATAAGCGGGGCATCCCAACTCCATGCATCAGTGCCGCAAACGCGCACCCCGCGCCGCGCCAGCCAAAGTGTCGCCTCTCGGCCCATGCCGCAGCCCGATGCGACATAATCGGCTTTGCCATAACGCGCGCCAGCGCTTGTATTGACCAAAACGATATCGCCGCCGCGGAGGTCATGTCCGATACGGATCAGCTCTGCTTCGACTTCGGCAGCGCTTACCACATGCCCGTTTGGTAGCTGGCGGAAATCCAGCTTAACGCCGCGCCCCATACACCATTCTAGCGGAACAGCGTCGATTGTCATCGCAGGTTCCCCACCATTCATGGTGGGGTGATAATGCCAAGGCGCGTCCATGTGCGTGCCGTTATGAGTGGTCATGTCTACCCGTTCGACAGCCGCCCCTTTGCCCGACAGCTGACGATGTACTGGCATACCGAACATCCGCTCAAAGTCGCGCGCACCTTCGTCATGGTCGCTGTAACGAATTGTGGGGCCAAGCCCAGGCGGGTCAGCGGGGATGCGGTCATCCAGTGTAACGGACAAATCGATCAGGCGGCGAGGCGCGTTTTGAAGGGCCATCTTAAATGGGCCCTGCCATCAAGCCAATGGTTTGCCCCGTCAATGCGCCAATATCAAACGGGGGGATCTTGCCCATCTGCATATCGCCAATCCTTAACGAGTTTACCACCACATGACGCACTCGGTCGATGCGGCGTGCGCGGTAAGCGGCAAAGGCTATCTCTGGCGTAGGGTGGCGCGCCAATTCCTCGGCAACAACAATGGCATCTTCGATGGCCATGCCTGCCCCTTGGGCCAAATGCGGCGACGAGGCGTGGACGGCATCGCCGATCAGCGCAATTCGGCCAACGTGCCAAGGCTCTTGCTCTAGAAAGACAGTCTCGATAGGGCGTGCGACAACTCCCGCATCGTCGGTGATGGCCTGCAACTGCGGCACAAGTTGGGGCGCGGGCATGCGGGCGCGGGCGCGCATAGCCGCCGCCGCCCCCTCGACGGGCAGAAATCCGCCCATGGGCTCTTCGCTCACAAGAAAAAGATACATCAGGCTATCAGAAATCGGCACCAGCCCCGCATTACAGGGGCCAGCAAAGATGTGAATTCCGTCAAGACCCTGCAACAGCGGCAAATTATAGCGCCAAACCCATTGTCCCGTGTAGCGCGGCTTTGGCGCGTCTGGCAGAATCGCGGCACGGGTGCGCGAATAAATACCGTCAGCACCCAACACGCAGTCAAACCGCCCCGAAGTGCCGTCCGAAAAGACCACATCCACCCCGTTGCCAACGTCTGTCATCGTCTCGACTGTTACACCCAGCCGAATGCTCGCCCCTGCCGCGCGGGCAGCGTCACCCAAAACAACTTGCAAATCCGTGCGCCGAATGCCTGCGTTCGATGGGTAATTTGGTCCCGCCAAACGCGGAGTTTCAAACGCGGTTTCTTGAACGCCTGTGGGGCCGACGAAAATGGTTGTGCGGTCAAAACCATAAGCACGCGACAGATAGGCATCCAACACACCAATCTGCTGCATCGCGCGCACGACATTCATTTGCTGAATGATGCCAACACCATACAGCGACCACTGCGGATCACGCTCAACGATTTGCACGGAAAATCCATACCCGCGCAAAGCGATGGCCGCTGTCAACCCACCAATACCCCCACCCACGATCAAAACAGTTCGTTGCACAGCGTTTCCTCCCCCGCTTTGCGATCTCCACGATAATCTAGGTCAAGCATAACCATCACGAAAATGGAAAGATCAGATTAGAGGAATCTATTTTGTCAATACACTGTCAATGACGCGCCTGCATTTACGAATACGTCTCGCAGCCACTGAATGCCTGGATCTTGGTCACGATAGCTGTGCCATTGCACCATCTGCCTAAACTTTGGCATCGCAAAGGGCGTTGGAAAAATAACAATCCCAGCACTTGCAGCGCTATGCTTGGCCAAAAGACCATGAACCGTTGCAATACAACTGGTTCCCGCAACCAGGTAGGGCAACGAGGCGAACGAAAATGTGGTCAATTCCACCTGCCGAGTAACGCCAAGGTCGTCAAGATAGCTTTCTTCAACTGGGGTTGCGATCCCGCTGGAATTTGGTGGCAGCATCACCGCATGCCGCGATGTACTGTAGCGCGCCAAATCCATAGCACCTTTGGCATGAGGGCCTTGTGCGCAGGCTATCACAACGTAAACGTCTTCAAACAATAGCTGCGACGGATGCTCGGGCGAGATAAAGACATCTGGGCTGATCAAAAGGTCAGCATCACCGCGCTCTAACATGGTATGCGGCGTGCTACTCTGCGTCAAAAGGTTCAGCCGCGCCCGCGCGCCCTGACGCTCCATTTCGGCCAGCACACGCGGGATCAACACCCGCAGTGAATAGTCCGAAACCAGTACGTTAAAAGTGCGGGTTGTTTCGCTGGGGTCGAAATCGGGATGTGTATCAATAGTGGCGTCGATGCGGACAAGAATTTCTTTGATCGCTGGATGCATCGCCTCTGCGCGCGGGGTCACCTCCATCCGCTTGCCAACCTGAACCAGCAGCGGATCGTCAAAATACTGGCGTAGCCTGCTTAATGCGTTTGACATCGCAGACTGACTTAAAAACATTTTGTCAGCGGCTCGGCTGACCGATTTTAGGGTTACCAGATGGTCGAAGGCCACCAAGAGATTTAGGTCCAATCGTTTAAAACGCATGTTTATGTATCCACGGGATAGATGCATCCCATACAATTTTCCAATTTTGTCAATGTTAGGCCATTGGCTAAGAGTATGTCAACACAATGGAAAGGAAACTGCATTATGCGGATCATCGGGCCAGACGAGCTGATTTTCGGTGTCGACAATATTCAAGACTGTCGGGCTTTTTTGGCCGACTACGGGCTGACTGAGAACGGGACAAACTGCTTTGAA
>CAXNJD010000293.1:0-3280 GCA_964202545.1 Cypionkella sp. | reverse complement strand
GACACCATATGTCGGTTATAGGCGTGAATCGCGGCATCGCGGTCGATGTCGAAGTTGTAGCCGTCCTTCATCAGGAACTCGCGGCCCCGCATGACGCCAAAGCGCGGGCGCATCTCGTCGCGGAATTTCCACTGGATGTGATACAGGGTCAGCGGCAGGTCTTTATAGCTTGTGACATGCGCGCGGAAGATGTCGGTGATCATCTCCTCGTTCGTGGGGCCAAACAATAGGTCGCGTTTTTGGCGATCCGTGATGCGCAGCATTTCTTGGCCGTAGTCGTCATACCGCCCGCTTTCGCGCCACAGATCAGCAGGTTGCAGCGTGGGCATCAGCAGGGGAATATGGCCTGCGCGAATTTGTTCTTCGTTCACGATCGCCTGAATGCGGTTTAGCACGCGCAGGCCCAAGGGCAGCCACGAATAAATTCCCGCTGCCTGCTGTTTGATCATCCCTGCGCGCAGCATATAGCGGTGCGAGACGATCTGCGCCTCGGCGGGGTTTTCTTTCAGAACGGGCAGGAAATAGCGGGACAGACGCATGGGATTGACCTTGGATAAATTGGGTAACCCTTGGGTAGTGGATTGCGGGCAAAGGGGCAAGTGGGCGCGCGCGTAAGCAGGTGCTTACAAGGGGCGATATCTGCGCTGCGTGCATAGACGGGGCTGTGAAAAAGGGCGCAAAGGAAAAGGGCGATCTGCACAGGGCAGGCCGCACAGGAGAATAACATGAAAAAGACCTTGTTGATTGCAGCAATGACTTGCGCACCTTTCGCTGCGATGGCGATGCCTGTTGTGGGCGAGGTTGTGGGCACAAATGCCGCTGTTGCGACCGCTGCACTGGCCGCAAAAGGCTGCGCTGTGACCGCATTCGAAGCGGAAGATGGCAGCATCGAAGCCCAATGCACCGATGAAGCGATGAAAGTATGGGAAGTTTACATCGACCCCAAAACAGGCACTGTGACCGAAGTGAAAGACGAGGCGGAATAATGGAACAGGGGCAAACACCGAAGGGGGGGCAGAGCGCCCCCCGCCCCGAAGTTGGGCGCGCGGTTGGCGCGCCAGTTTGGGATCCGCTTGTGCGCCTGTCGCATTGGGCAGTGGCTGTAGCGGTTCTGTCCAATTACCTGCTTAATCGCGCTGGCGGCACATGGCATGTTTGGATCGGGTGGGGTCTTATGGCGGTTTTGGCGCTGCGGTTCGCGTGGGGCTTTTTCGGCCCGCAAGAGGCGCGTTTTTCATCCTTTTTGCCCAATCCATTTGCCGCGTTGCGCCACATCAAGGCGCTTTTGCGCAAACTGGGCGGCAAGCGGGAAACTTTGCCCGAATACACCAGCCATAACCCTGCGGGTTCGATGATGATCTACGCGCTGTGGGCGATGCTGGCTGTGGTTTCCATTACGGGCCTTGTGATGACGGGCGGGGCAAGCCCAGTGCAGATGGCACAGCAGCAGGCGATAGTTGAAACGGGTGACTGGTCGACGCTTGTGCAGGCGGGTGAAGAGGTAGATGGTGACGGCGACGGCGCAGGCGGCGCTTGGGCAAAAGAGGTGCATGAAGTGGCGGCGAATTTGGTGGTGATTTTGGCATTTATCCATGTGGCGGGTGTGGCGCTTGAAAGCCGCGCGCTGGGCCGCAATCTGGTGCGCCCTATGCTGCGCAAATCATGACGGCAAAGCGTGATATTGCAGGGCGGCGTGGGCCAATGGCTCTTGCCGCCTTTTTGCTGCTGCAAAGCACTGCTGCGGTTTTCTTTGTGGGTGATGCGCTGGCGGATATGCTGACCGATCCCAGCGCGCCCCACAGTGTGTTTGAATCGCTGGTGGCGCTGGCGCTGACGCTGGGGGTGATATTTGGCGTATGGGCGCTGCGCCAAACTTTGGATCAAATGCGCGCCCAGTCGCGTGCCTTGCAGATCGCGAGGGGCGCGCTGGCAGATGCGATTGATGCGCAGTTTACCGCGTGGGGCCTGACACCAGCCGAGCGGGACGTGGCGCTGTTTGCGCTGAAGGGCCTTGATGTGGCGGAAATCGCCGCGCTGCGCGGCGCAGGGCACTGTGCGCGTGCAGATGACCCATGTCTATGCCAAAGCGGGGGTCAGCAACCGCGCGCAGTTTGCAGCGTGGTTTGTCGAGGATTTGCTGGGTTAGATTTTAGCAAATAACCCGCAAAGCGACAAACTTTTGCCCGCTTTGGCGCGCAGGTGTAGGGTGTGTTTTGGTAAAGGTGCTTTGTGCAGGATTTGCTTTTCGCCCCGCTTTTGATGCTGTCGGCGCTGCTGGCGCTGGCCTATTTTCTTGCCCGAAGGCGCGATAGGCGCCGGCATGGTGCCCGCCTGCCCGCGACACGGCCCTCGCGCCAGCGGCCCCGCTTTTCGCGCGCGCCGCAGCGGCCAGCCCAAAAAACCCACGCCCATCACGACACCCGCCCGCAGCGCGAACGGGTGATTGATCTGCACCAAAGGGGCGGGATTTTTCTGGTGACGGATGCGGCGCAAATCGACGGCTACACACACATCGATTTGGGCGAAGTGCGTGTGGATGGCGGCGCGGGGCATGAGGCACGGCTGAAACGGGCGGCGGCGCAGCGATTTGGGCAGGCCAATGCCTTGGTGCGCGTGCATGAGGTGCGGCAGATGCAGCGTTATCTGACAGGCACGGGGCGGGACGGCGCGCCGATGTTCAAAAAACGCGAGATGCACGAATGGCGCGCGATGGCGGTACAGGCCGCGCCGATGCTGCCCGAAATGATGCCGCCAGACAGCTACCGCGAGGATTTGGTGCTGATCGACGGATCAAATGTAATGAATTGGGAAGTGGACGCAGGCACGGCGAGCGCGCCATCCCTGCGCCCGCTGGCCCAAGTTTTGGCCGCGCTAAAGGCCAAGGGCGTGGCAGCTGGCGTGGTGTTTGACGCAAACGCTGGCCACCGTCTTGAGGGGCGGTTTATGAACCATGACGATCTGGCCGCCCGCCTGCCCACCGCCGCCGATGTGCTGGTGGTGGATCGCGGCACGCAGGCCGACCCCGTGCTGATTAACATCGCCCGCGCCGAGGGGCTGATCATCATCTCGAACGACCACTTCCGCGACGCCCCCACCGCGCGGCATCTGTTAAAGCAAAAGGGGTTTATGGCGGGCGAAGGGGTGACGCTGCTTGCGCCGAGGGCGTGAGGGGGGCTTCGGCGGGGGGCGCAGGCGCAGGGTTGCGCAGCGCACAACCACAGGTGATAGTGGGGGCAGGTAAGAGGTGCCCCGTGACAGAGCCAAAACGTGATGATGAGAC
>CAXNJD010000292.1:0-3285 GCA_964202545.1 Cypionkella sp. | reverse complement strand
AAGCGGCGTTCTTCGGGTAGCGGGCCAATCCAGCGCCGCCCCGTGAGCGAGGTTTCAACAATCAAAAATGCGCGCGTCGTCATGATGCTGTGATGCCAGACGCGGGGGCAGGGGGCAAGCCCAGCGACCTTGCAAATACTGGCAAAAAGGGCGCTGGCGCGCGTATGGTATGCGTATTGTATCCGTATGGCATCCGTCCCGACAGCCGCCGCCCCCCTAGCGATGGGAACATCAACCGCGTAGCGGCGCGCGATAGCTGACGCGGCGCACGGAACCTGTCTTGCTGCGCATCAGAATGGTTTCACATTCCACCCAGCCGTGGCCCAGTTTGATGCCGCGCAAAAGCGAGCCTTCGGTCACCCCTGTGGCCGCGAATATCACATCGCCGCGCACCATATCATCGCGCGCGTATACGCGGTTCAAATCGGTGATACCTGCCTTAGCGGCGCGGGCGCGCTCGTCGCTAGTACGAAACAAAAGGCGGCCATAAATTTGCCCGCCCATGCATTTTAGGGCCGATGCGGCAAGAACCCCTTCGGGCGCGCCGCCAGACCCCATGTACATATCAATGCCCGTCACTTCGGGCTGCGCGCAGTGCATCACGCCCGCCACATCGCCATCGGTGATCAGCCGAATAGCGGCGCCCGTGCCGCGCACTTCGGCAATCATGGCTTCGTGGCGGGGGCGGTCTAATATGCAGACGGCGATTTCGTCCGCCGCAACACCCTTGGCGCGGGCCAGCGCACGCACGCGGGCGGCGGGCGGCATGTCGAGTGTCACAGTATCTGGCGCGTAGGCGGGGCCGATGGCCAGCTTATCCATATACACATCGGGGGCGTGCAGAAGGCTGCCGCGTGGGGCCATGGCGATAACAGTCAGCGCATTTGGCATGTCTTTGGCGGTCAGCGTGGTGCCTTCCAGCGGATCGAGTGCAAGGTCCACGGCGGGGCCACGGCCAGTGCCCACTTGCTCGCCGATGTATAGCATGGGAGCCTCGTCTCGTTCGCCTTCGCCAATGACAACGACGCCAGCGATGTCCAGACGGTTTAACTGCTCGCGCATAGCGTTGACAGCGGCCTGATCGGCGGCCTTTTCATCACCGCGCCCAATCAACCGCGCCGACGCGATAGCAGCAGCTTCGGACACGCGGGCAAGGCCCAGCGATAGCAAGCGGTCTTGAAATTCAGCGACATCGCCCATTACATTGCCCCCAAGTTGCGCATGATCCGCCCTTAACGGGCGAAGTGCTGGGCGGCAATCCTGCTTGCGCTAACAGCGGATCAGAATCTTTGCACCTTTAGCGTGCAGCGATGGCTGCATATTTGGTGGGTGCCGAGGGGAAAATGCGGATCACGGGTGCGGGTTGCGCGGGCGCAGGGCGCTGAATGCGCTTTGCAGCCCAAGGCGGCATGATTTCTTCGTGCGATGCGGCCAAAATGGCTGATTTTAGCCAGCGGCGGTTGGTTTTTAACGCAATACTCATTACTCACTCCTTCTAAGTGGTACACAAACAGATCGTCTTGAGGAGATCATGCGCAAAGATTGGGGCGCAAAATGGGCAGTGCTGTGATGGTTTTGGGCCGTTTGCGCGCCCAGTTTGTGGCAGTTTTGGCCGCAACGCGCGCCCGTTTTGGGCGACGGCACGGCCATGCCTTTGCCATTGGTCTATGTCTGTCCCAGATCGCTGGCATGGCGCATGGCCAAGGCATCGACCCCTCGCAAGATGACGGCATTTGGGGCCGCAGCCAATTGGTTGATCTTACAAATGGCGGGCTAAATTCCGACCTGGTCAGATCGGCGGCTACTGGGGGCTTTGAGTTAAGTGGCGGTCAGCAAGTGGATTTGCAACGCTGGTATTCGCCAAGTTTTCCAAACCTTTCCGCGACATTTCTGACCGAAATATCCCCCAACATTGGTGTGATCTGGGGTGGCGCGGTGGGCGAGCGTGGCGAAAAATACACACTTGGCCCGACCGCGACGCTTGGGGTTGTTTTTCGCAAGTCAATTGCGCATAATTTAATCCTAGAGATGGAGATGTCGGGAATTTACGGCGGTAGATTGCGCGAAAGGGCCTGTGTTGGGAATTTTGGCGCATTAGGCGGAGTGCAGCGGGTGAATTGCCGCCTTGCTGCTTCGCTTTTGCCTCCTGAACAGACCCTTGATTATTTGTGGAAAGAGCCCGCAAGGGCTGTCGGCGTGCTGCGTTTGGTGGTGCAGTGGTCGTTCTAAATGGGGTGATACTATGCGGATCAAGAATGCAATAACGGGTCTGTCTGCAATTTTTGGATTGATCCTGGTTGCGGTGACACTGTCTGCACCCGCCGCCGCACAAAGCCGCGAAGTGTGGATGAGTAGAGATGTCTCGAACGCTTGGGCGAGTGGGTTTAAAGGGCAAGGCGTGTCCATTTCGGTCGTAGATGATTATACGTATGATCCGTTCACTGGCAATTTGACTGGGCGGACGGAACGTAAAACCCATGGCCAATGGACATCTCAGCAGGCTGGTTTGATTGCCCCGCGCGCAACGGTTTATCGGCGTAGTTATTTTAACGAATTCAGCGATCTGCCATTGCGGTCAGGGTTGAATGTGATCAACCTATCCTATGGCATCACCGCGACGCGGGGATCTGGCGGCATTGATTATGAGGCGCTAGAGGATTCAATCATCAATTACGCGCAGACATCGCAGGCAGTGGTTGTAAAGGCCGCTGGCAACGAATCTGTGCGCATCGGTGGCGTTTCGGGTGGCGAGATTGATTATTTTAATGTCGATTTAATTGGGGCAGATTCGGCGATTTTTGTTGGTTCCTTGAACCGCAATGGCTCGACGAGTTCGAAAGCCCGCTTGGCGAGCTATTCCAACTTTGCTGGCAGTAACGCGACTGTACAAAGGCAGTTTTTGGTCGTGGGTGTAAATGAATCGCAGATGAAGATGGCTGGTACGTCCTTTGCCGCGCCGAGTGTGGCGGGCTATGCCGCGATTTTGGGCAGCAAATTCACCTCTGCAACGCCTGATCAAATTGTCGATCAACTGCTATCAACGGCGCGCAAAGATACGATTGCCAATTTCCGTGCAACGGTGCATGGGCGCGGCGAGGCAAGCCTGTCACGCGCTTTGGCCCCATCATCGCTGGACTAAGTTAAACCTCTTCGATCCGTAGCACGACGGGCGCGCCAACCATCACACCCGTAGGTGAAAAGCGCGCAACCGCTGTGTTGATGTCGGCGCGGGTGGCTTTGTGCGTGACGATCAGTACAGTCGCCTCGGATCCTTCGTGGCTGTAT
>CAXNJD010000291.1:0-3302 GCA_964202545.1 Cypionkella sp. | reverse complement strand
ATGAGGGAAAGGTCGGTCAGTTTTGCAGGGTCGTCAAAACAGGCTAGGGTGTCAAACACCTGTACCTCCATCCCCGCATCGCGCAGATCGGCGGCAAAAAGAGCGGCGACTTTGTCAGGCTCGTGCCCATCCCATCCGCCCCAAGTGATCAATGCTTTGGTCATTCTATTCCTCCCGTTTGGGGTATCGTGACGCGAAGCGCTGCGCAGGTCAAGGTAAAGAATATTTGACATAGAGTATGTAAAATTATACTTAGCGTCAAGAATCATCGACCAAAGGGGGCGGACATGGCGACGGAAGAACGCAATATCCTGATCAGTCTGATCGGCGAGGTGTTGGTGAACCTGTATTTTGCCTACACCGTTTGGCAAATGTTCGCCGCAGGATTGGCCACCGCGTCAGATGGTGTGCAAACATGGGCGCGGGTGGTGATTTGGATCATCCCCGTGGGCATTTGCGCAGGCATTGTGCTGACCATTCTTGGCCGCATCTTTACAAGTGTTTTCGGCGAAGACCGCAGCGCGCGGGTACATCTGGATGAACGGGATCGCGGCATCCAAATCAAAGGCATGGCGGTGACGATGGTGGTGGCTTCGCTGGCCTTTATCGCGGCGCTGTTGGCACTGGCCTATGGCGCGGGCGCGCTGGTGGGGCTGAACATTATCTTCTTTGGATTTGCCGGTGCGGCGATTGCGGGTGACTTGGCGAAACTTCTGATGTATCGGATTTTTGGCTGAATGGCACGCATTGAAAACCACATCCGCCGCCTGCGCTTTGACGCGGGCGAGATGACGCAAAAAGATTTGGCCGAGGCAGTGGGCGTCACCCGCCAAACCATCATGGCGATTGAGAATGGTAAGTATTTCCCTAGCCTTGAACTTGCCTTTCTGATCGCGCAGCATTTCGGCACGCCGCTTGACGCGGTGTTCCGATTTAACCCGAAGGACAAATAATGACCGGTACCATGCAAGCCGCGCGCTATGCGGCCTATGGGGGGCCAGAGATGGTGGTGTTCGAAGCCCGCCCCATTCCCGCACCCAAACAGGGCGAGGTTTTGGTGCGCGTTACCGCCGCGCCCGTGACGGCGGGGGATGTGCGGCTGCGGTCGGGGCGTGTGCCGCGCGGCATGGGGCTGTTGTTGCGGCTGGTGGTTGGGCTGCGCCGCCCGTGCGTCGCGGCGGGCTGGGGATTTGCAGGCGAGGTGGCGGGGCTGGGTGCAGACGTGGCCAACCTTGCCATCGGCCAGCGGGTGTTTGGCATGAAGGGCTTTACGGGTGGAACCCACGCCGAATATCTGACCATCAAGGCAGATGGCGCGATTTTGCCCACGCCTGCTGGCCTGACCGATACCGAAGCTGCGGCCTTTTTCTTTGGCGGGTTAACGGCGGCAGAATTTCTGATCGACAAGGCGCAGGTGCAGGCGGGGCAGCGGGTTTTGAATGCAGGGGCCACGGGGGCCGTGGGCAGCGCCGCCGTGCAAATCGCAACGCATTTGGGGGCACAGGTGACGGCGCTTGCCTCGGCGCGCAACCATGATCTGGCGCGGCGGTTGGGGGCGGGGGCTGTGCATGACTATGCCGCAGACCCACCATCTGGCCCCTTTGAAGTGATTTTCGACGTGATGGGAACCTATCCTTGGGCCCGCGCACGGCCCCTTTTGGTGCAGGGCGGGCAAGTGTGCATGATCACCGCTGATCTGGCCGCAACACTTGCCGCCACGCTGCGCCCGCGTATAGACGGGCGCAGGCGCATTGCGGGTACGTCATCGGAAAGCCGCGCCTTGATGAAGCGCCTTGTGGCGCTGCACCAAGCGGGCGCGTATCGGCCCGTGGTTGGGCAAATATTGCCCTTCACCGATTTGCCCCGCGCCCATGCTATTGCCGAAACCTTTCATAAGGTGGGCAATTTGGTTGTTGAAATGCGCGCAAGATAACCCGTGCGCGCTTCCTAACTCTGCCAATATCCTCGGGGGAAGCTGCTAAAGCTTGCTTTAGCAGCAGGGGGGGACGAGCCCCCCCTTTGCGCCGCCTAAAACCGCTGCGGCGCGGCGGGTTTATTGCCCATGACCTCTTCAATCGCGGCCATAACATCGGCGGTCATCTTTTCGCGCGATTTCAGGGCTGACAGGTTGTCGTGCAACTGTTCAATCTTGCTGGCCCCTAGGATCACGGTGGATACGCGCGGGTTGGCAAGGCACCACAGCAGCGCCATGTGGTGAATGGGCATGCCCACGCCATCGGCGATTTTGGCCAGTTCCTTAATTTTCTCAATCCGCGCGCGGCCCTGCTCGCCCATCATAACGTCGCGCAGCCATTCATAGCCTGGCAGGTTCGCGCGGGAATCGTTCGGCATGCCGTTGTTGTATTTGCCCGTCAGCAAGCCAGAGGCCAGAGGCGACCAGATGGTCGTGCCCAGACCGAAGGTGTCATAAACGGGGGCATAGTCGCGCTCTACCTTATCGCGTTCAAACAGGTTATATTGTGGCTGTTCCATCGTGGGCGGGGTCAGGTTGTTCGCGCGGGCCACGGCATGCGCCTCGGTGATTTGCTGGCCTGACCATTCCGACGTGCCCCAGTAAATCACTTTGCCTTGCCGCACGAGGTTATCCATCGCGCGCACTGTTTCCTCAATCGGGGTGTCGATATCGGGGCGGTGGCAGAAATACAGGTCAAGATGTTCGACCCGCAGGCGCTTTAGCGCGGCATGGCAGGCTTCCGTCACATGTTTGGCCGATAGACCGCGCTGGGTGGGTTTGCTGCCTCCCCAGAACACTTTGGATGAGACGATATAGCTGTCGCGCGACCAGCCCAGTTCGGCAATCGCTTGGCCCATAACCAGTTCGGAATTGCCTTGCTCATACCCTTCGGCATTGTCGAAAAAGTTAACGCCTGCATCATAGGCAGCCGTTAGCATTGCCTTGGCGGGTTCAACATCGACCTGCTTGGCGAAGGTCACCCAAGAGCCATAGGAAAATTCGGAAACTTGTAGGCCTGATTTGCCAAGGCGGCGGTATTGCATGATATCTCTCCCATTGATGAGGGAAAGATAGCGCGTCTGGCCGCGCGGTCTAGGCGGATTGCGACATTAGGCTGCTGCCCGTTTGCGAAAGGGCCAGCGCAGGGCGGTGGCAAGGCCGTTCAGCCCCAAAAGCCCCGCCAGAAAGCCAATCGCGGTGGCATAGGCCCCTTCAAGGGTAAGCGGCATGGCGGGGCGGAAATCGGCCCAGGTGGCGGCAAAGGTTTGGCTATCGCGAAAGCGGTGGGGAAAGGCCATCCGCTCCAGCGGACTGGCCGCGCGGAGTA
>CAXNJD010000290.1:0-3302 GCA_964202545.1 Cypionkella sp. | reverse complement strand
CGCCCAAAACACGACAAAGGCGGTCAAAGCAAAAATGCCCACCAAAAACGACTGCAACCCCAGCCCCAAAAGGCCCGCAACCAACCCTTGCAGCAGCATCAACGGCGATGCCGCAACCAGCGAATAAAACAGCGTAAGCCGCGCGCCATACCATGTGCTGCGCGCGCCCAAAGCGCGGGCAATCACATGGCTGATCGCGGCCAAGGCATAGGCAAACGGCAGAAAGATCAACATGCCATATGCCAGCCCCAAAAGCTGCGCAATAAGCGGTATTTCGGGGTTTTCAAGCGCAATCCGCGCCGCGCGCGGGTATTGCGAAAGAAAGGCCAAAATCATAAAAACAAACAAAAATGTAAACACAAATGGCTCTGATCTCCCGCGCGACAGATGCCTGCGCACAACCAGCCTATGCCCCGTCCAAGATTGGCGCAAATCAGTGGTCAAGGACATTTTACAGCCGCGACCGTTGCAAAACCGCCTCGATCTGGGCGCGCATGTCTTCGGCCAAATCGGAACTGGCAATCTCCTCTACCGCCTCGGCCATAAAGGCCAAAACCAGCAGCGCCTGCGCCTGCGCCCGCGGAACACCACGCGATTGCAAATAGAACAGCGCGGTATCGTCTATCGCGCCCGAAGTTGACCCATGGCTGCACTTCACATCATCGGCGTAAATTTCCAATTCCGGCTTGGCCAGAAACTGGCTGTCGCCGTCCAGCAGCAAGCTTTGCGAAATCTGATAGCCATCCGTTTTCTGCGCAGATTGGCGCACCAAAATCTTGCCCTGAAACACCCCAACCGCGCCGTTCTTCAGCACATTTTTATAGACCTGCCGGCTTTCGCAAGCGCGGCCCTGATGGGTGATAAACACCGTGTCATCGTGGTGATCGGGCCCGTCGGTCAGGCTTGCGCCCGCAACATGGGCCGATGCATGATCGCCCAAAAGCTCGATCACAGCTTCATTGCGGATCAACCGTCCATGCGCAGAAAGTGTAAAGCTTTTCAGCGCGGCATTCGCGTGCAAAGACGCAAATATATGCGTCACCGCCAGTGCGGCATCATCGCTGGTTTGGCTGCGGATATGGTGCAGCGCGCTACCCTGCGCCAGATCAGCCTCGATCACCAAATTGCCGCGCGCGCCAAGACTGCCTTGTTCCAAAATCGTCGCTTCGGCCCCTGCATCCAGCTTAATGCAATGATGAAGGATCACATCAGATAGACTTGCCTTGGCGACATAATTTAGCAAAATCGGCTGCGCTATTTTGCCTGTGATGTGCAGCAAAACACCTTCTTGCGCCAGCGCGGTATTCAGCGCAGCAAAAGGGCGCGCCACGGGGGTTTGGCCGCGTTCTTCAAGGCTGCCGTAGATATCTTGGGCAAAATGCAGATCGGTATTTGCGTTTGACAGCAGCGCGATTTGCCCCCCCACCAGCGCCAAATCGCTCGACGCAGCAGCATCAAAGGCGCCATCGCAAAAGGTCAATACTAAAGGGTTCAGACCCGCACCAAGTTGTCCCTGAGGGTGCTGCGCACCAAGGTTCGGCACAGCCCCATTCAATAGGTCAGGCGCGGTATAGCGCCAATATTCATCGCGGCCATGTGGCAGGCCCATAGATTGCAACCGAACCAACGCGCGCGCACGGGCGTGTTGGGTAAAGCCCGAAAAGGCGGCCACATTCCCCCCAAGCCGCACGGCCAAATCTGCGCGGTTCTTCTGCGGCACGCTCATTACTCGACCTCGGCCAGCAGATCGGCATAGCCGTTGTTTTCCACTTCCAAAGCCAATTCTGGCCCGCCCGTTTTGATAATGCGGCCAGCGGCCATAATGTGAACGACATCAGGCGTGATATGATCCAAAAGCCGTTGATAGTGCGTGATAACCAAGAAAGAGCGGCCTGCATCACGCAGGGCATTCACCCCTTCGGACACCAGTTTCATTGCATCGACATCCAGCCCCGAATCGGTTTCATCCAAAATGCACATCTTGGGTTCCAACATGGCCATTTGCAGAATTTCGTTGCGCTTTTTCTCGCCGCCCGAAAAACCCATATTGACGGGGCGTTTAAGCATGTCGGCGTCTATTTTCAGAGTCTTGGCACGTTCGCGCACCAGTTTCAGAAAATCGCCTGACGAGATCTCCGCCTCGCCCCGCGCCTTGCGCTGCGCATTCACTGCAGTGCGCAGAAACGTCATGTTACCCACGCCTGGAATTTCAACGGGGTACTGAAAGGCCAAAAACAGGCCCGCTGCCGCGCGCTCTTCTGGCTCCATCTCTAGCAATTCGTTGCCCTGCAACAGCGCAGAACCTTCAGTCACCTCATACCCTTCGCGCCCTGCCAGAACATAGGACAGGGTCGATTTGCCAGACCCGTTTGGCCCCATAATCGCATGCACTTCACCAGACCCGATATTCAGGTTTACCCCGCGCAAGATAACCTTATCTTCTTCTTGAAGTTTGACATGCAGGTTCTTGATTTCTAACATATTATTTATCCTAGGCTTATCTTACGTGGTTTGGAGAAAGCGCTGCACGATCCATCCCAGTTTTTGCGCGGGGATCGGCGTGGGCACCAAATCGAATTGCGCCATGCGGCCAAAATAGGCGCTCGGCGCAGCGAAATCTTCAGCCGCCTGGTAGACAGGGCGGTCAAGATAATCATCAAACAGCACCCGCGTTGGGCGGTTAATGCTGAACAACGTCGTCAAAAAACAGGCCACGCGAAAACGGCCATCAATCAGCACCAGATCTGGGGCCACAAAGCCCTTCGCGCGCCAGATTTTGGTGGGATAATCGGGCCATTTGCGAACATCGTCCTCATCCAGCGGATGGCCCCAGTCTTTGGTTGGCCCAATATCACCGTGATGCAAATATAGCTTAGCCGTAGGCGGGTGGGCTGCGAAATAGGCGCGCATCTTCTCTAGCCAAGCAGCATCAGATTCGACCGAAAACACCGTTTTTCCTGCCATTTCCGCCGCCAGAGCCGTGCTACCACCACTGCCATATTCCAAAATCACCCCTGCCTGCGTAAAGGCGGCGCGCAGCGCCTGCGCCTCGGCTTCTGGCAGGGTCAATTCTGGGCGGGCAATGGTGTCGCTGGGCATTAAAGCTGCCCCTGTGGACTGTCGCCTTCGATGCGCATCGAGGCGGGCAGGTTATCAACATACAGCGCGGGCAGATGCGCTGGCACGGCCCCGCGCGCAACCAGATGGTCAAGGCAGAACAGCGTCAGCGAATGGCTTTCAAAAACGGCGCTTGCCAGCACGGCCAAATGCATCAATTGATCATCAGTAAATCCTTCTATCTT
>CAXNJD010000289.1:0-3312 GCA_964202545.1 Cypionkella sp. | reverse complement strand
CGTAATGGGCAGACTCATCGCGCCGATAGGTCCATCTTCGGGCCCTAGCTCTCTGATTTCTCGAAAGAAAACATAAGACGGGTTCGCATTTAGCAAATCTTTGCCAACAGTTGGGTTTTTTCGTACATAGGCGCGGATCGATTGGGCGGAAAGTTCGTTTTCCTTCAGCGCCCCGCGCCGCACCAGTTCTGCGCCGATCGAGGCGTACTCATGCCCATTTCGCCCCGCATAACCCACGCGCATGACGGTGCCGTTGGGCAAAGAAATGCGGCCAGACCCCTGTATTTGCAAGAAAAACACATCAACTGGGTCTTCTAGCCACGCAAGTTCCAGCCCCCTACCCCGCAGCGCGCCGCCTTCAATGCCTGCGCGCGTTAGAAACTGCTCACCATCAACCAGTTCCTTGGGGCGTGCGTAAATCGGCTGCGTAAAGCTGCCTGTTTTGGTTTTTGACCCCTTTAATTCGGGCTCGAAATAGCCTGTGAAAAGGGCGGGCGGCTGACCAATTACAACGGGTCTAAACAGCATTTCAAAAAACGCGCGGGCCGACGCTGGGCTTTGCCCTGCGGCGGCCGCAAGTTTGCAAATTGGCGCCCAAATCGGACCATCCAGCCGCGCGCAACTGTTTTGAAATACTTTCAGTGCGGCAAGATGATCATCCGCTTCCCACCCAACCAATGCAGAAAACGGCAGGTTTTGCGCCTGTGCGGGCAGCCCTGCCGCCATTATCCAAACAGCCAAAAGGGCAGCACGCATTCCTCTCCTATCAGTCGCTGGTGGCGACCAATTGCCAGTTTGGATCATTGCTACCCAAAATGCGTGCGAAACTCCAGACATCGCGTTGGCGTTTTACTTCGTCTGGCGATCCAGAAATCACCGCGCCGCTCGCGTCTTTTGTCACTGCGGTCAATTCGCCCATAAAACGTACTGTCACTTCTGCAGTTTTGCTGGATGCGTCAAATTCGGCATCATGCAGTGCAATTTCCCGCAAGCCAACAAACTCTGCTTTTGTCACAAGGCCTTGCGAAGTGCGCTGATCAATTGCGGTTTGAAAACTGTCTGCGACTTCATCAGAGAGAAAGGCACGTACGCCCGATATATCGCCGCGCTCATACGCCATTAGGATCATTTCGTACGCCCCGCGCGCGCCCCGCAGAAATTCTGAAACTGTAAAATCGCGCTCTAGCGATTTAATTTGGCTTAGCGCGCGCGCAGATGCAGACCCTTCGGGCGCATGATCTAGAATGTCTTGGTCAACACCGCCTTCGATCACCTCGAACTTAGATTGCCGCGCGCTGGGCGCTGGCTGCATTGGGACGGGCGGCTTTTCAAAGCCCTCACGCGTGCCAAGAACCGACCGCAACTTGATAACCAAAAATATTGCCACAGCGGCCAGAACGATAATTTGGAGCATTGAGTTACCCATTTATGCCTCGGGTTAAGTAGACTTATCTTCTATGTAGGCAGGCCACATGCTCAAGTCCAGTTGCTGCGGCGAAATTGTGCCACCCAAATTCCGCTGCTCGCATTGAGATATCGCGTTTTCCCTGCTAACAGGGGATAAAGTAACATAGGAGAGCCTAGTATGGCCGAGGAAACCACGCCAGCGCCGCAAATAAAAATGTCCGTTCTGGCGCAATATATTCGCGAAATATCCTTTGAAAACGCCGTAGCTATGAAAGGGATGAACTCGGCCGATGTGCAACCGGATGTGCAAGTGTCGGTCAGCATCGACGGGCGCAAGCGTACCGCTGAAAACCAATACGATGTGGTCACAAAATTTAAAATTGCTTCGAAAAACAAAACCAGCGGCGAGCCACTGTTTGTTCTTGAATTGGATTACGGCGGCGTTTTCCACATTGAAGGCGTGCCGCAAGATCAGATGCATCCGTTTTTGCTAATCGAATGCCCGCGCATGCTGTTCCCATTTGTGCGCCGAATCGTGTCAGATGTCACCCGTGATGGCGGTTTCCCGCCTCTGAATCTGGACACTGTGGATTTCTTGGCGCTGTATCGGGCAGAACTGGCCCGCCGCGCGGCGCAGCCAAGCGGCAACGCATAAGGTTTCGCGCGGCGCAGCCAAGCGGCAAGTTTTAGGATTTCGCGCGCTGGGCCCAGATCGAAATGTCGCCCAGTTTTGCGACAAAATCGTCATGCGCCTGTGCCTCATCTTCGGTAATCCGCAAGGGTAATGGCGCGGGGCGTGGGCCAACTTTACGGCTGGGGGCTGGCACAGCCGCCGCAGCAACGCTTTGCGCAGATAGCGTCAAATCAGGCTGCCGCCCGCCCACCAATTCCAAATAAACTTCGGCCAGTATCTCGCTGTCCAGCAGCGCGCCGTGTTTCGTGCGGGCCGAATTATCCACGCCAAACCTGCGGCACAGCGCATCTAGCGAATTCTGCGCGCCAGGATATTTCACCCGCGCTATCGCCAGCGTATCGGTGGCGCGGGACATGGGAATGATAGGAAGGCCAGCGCCGCGCAGTTCATGATTCAGGAATTTCATATCAAAGCTGGCGTTGTGAATAATCAACTGACTGTCGCCGATAAAGTCTAGAAACGCCTGCGCGATGTCTTTGAACACGGGCTTGTCTGACAAAAACTCACGGCTCAGCCCGTGCACCTGAAACGCCCCTTCGGGCATATCGCGCTGCGGGTCGATATACTGATGGTAAACCTTGCCCGTGGGTAGATGGTTCAGCAGTTCGACCGCGCCAATTTCGACCAGTTTATCGCCCGCCTCAGGATCAAAGCCTGTGGTTTCTGTGTCGAGTACAATCTCACGCATCTATGACCCCTTTTATTTGACTGCGAATGGTCGCTAATACACGCCCAATTTCTGCGGTCACATGGGCCACCGACTGCGTTTCGACCACCCAAGTGGCCCGCGCCCGCTTTTCCGCGTCGGGCATTTGTTTGGACAGAATCATCTGAAAATCCGCTTCGGACAGGCCGCGCGCCAGAACGCGGCGGCGCTGTTCTTGGGGCGAGGTGGTGACAACAATGATCCCATCGCACAGTGTGTCTGCCCCAATTTCAAACAGCAGCGGAATATCTAAAGCAATGATCTCACCTTCGGTATTGGCAATGAAATTAGCGCGGTCTGCGGCAACAAGTGGATGCACAATGTTTTGAATTTTCTGTAATAAATCAGGGTTGGTAGCAATGGCTGCGCGCAGTTTTGAACGATCTAGGCCCGTGTCAGTTAAGGCATCAGGGCACAGCGCGGCAATAGTGGCCACCGCCGCCCCGCCCGCGCCGTACAGCCGATGCACCGCGCCGTCTGCATCCCAAACAGGGACGCCATATTG
>CAXNJD010000288.1:0-3317 GCA_964202545.1 Cypionkella sp. | reverse complement strand
CGTTTGGCGGCAGGCGATGGAGGAGTTGGACGGGTCTTCGAACCAATTCCCTTTGCTCACCCTGTCCCACAGCGAGCGATCAAAATAGCTAATATGGCAGGTCACGCCTTGCACCTTTGGGTCTGCCAGCGCCTCGATCACAATATCATTGCCCACCCAATCTACGCCCACGCGCCCCACCTCATCGGCGCTGGCGGGCAGGGTGGTGGCAGGCAGGGTGGCCGCGGCCAGTATCAGGGCCGCAGCCGTGGCCATCAGCGTGGTTTTGGCGGCGAAAATTGACTGCATTGCGTTGCCTTTCATAGCCCGCCCCACAGGGGGCACATCGCACATATAGGAACGATCCCCTGCGCCAAAAAGACCCATTCGCGCCCGCCCGACCGCCCTGCCAGCTTATGCCGCAGGAAAACGGGCCAATTTGCAACAAATAGGCACCGCCCTTGGTTGACCCCGCAGCCGTCCAAGGGTAAACCACGCAAGACAAGCCGCATAGAAAAACCATAGCGGCACGAGTGTGTGGCTCTTGCCGCAAAAGGAGCTGACGTGGATCAATTGCTTCGTGAATATCTGCCTGTTATCATTATTTTGGCCATTGCCATCGGCCTTGGCATCGTGCTGCTGCTGGCGGCAGTGGTGCTGGCCGTGCGCAACCCAGATCCTGAAAAAGTGTCGGCCTATGAATGCGGGTTTAACGCCTTTGACGATGCGCGGATGAAGTTTGACGTGCGGTTTTATCTGGTGTCGATCCTATTCATCATCTTTGATCTAGAGGTAGCGTTCCTGTTCCCATGGGCTGTGGCCTTTGGTGATATGTCGATGGCAGGGTTTTGGTCGATGATGGTGTTCCTTGGCGTGCTGACGGTGGGCTTTGCTTATGAATGGAAAAAGGGGGCCTTGGAATGGGCGTGATGACTGGCGCGAATACCGCAGGCGCAGACCGCGAGGTTGCCACGCAGGCCCTGAATGCCGAATTGCAAGACAAAGGGTTTTTGCTGTCTTCGACCGAAGATATCATCAATTGGGCGCGCAATGGCAGCTTGCACTGGATGACCTTTGGTTTGGCCTGCTGCGCAGTGGAAATGATGCACACATCTATGCCGCGCTATGATTTGGAACGCTTTGGCACAGCGCCGCGCGCGTCCCCTCGCCAGTCTGATTTGATGATTGTGGCTGGCACGCTGACCAACAAAATGGCCCCCGCGCTGCGCAAGGTCTATGACCAAATGCCAGAGCCGCGCTATGTTATATCGATGGGGTCTTGCGCCAATGGCGGCGGCTATTACCACTATAGCTATTCGGTGGTGCGCGGCTGCGACCGCATTGTTCCGGTAGATATTTATAGCCCCGGTTGCCCGCCCACCGCCGAGGCGCTGCTATACGGCATTTTGCAACTGCAACGCAAAATTCGCCGCACTGGGACTTTGGTAAGGTAGGGCATTATGGCACAGGCGAACACCGAAAGCTTACAGGCGCTGGCCGATCATATCGCGGGCAAACAGGGGGCTGCAATTGTGGCCACCGAAGTGGCCTTTGGCGAATTGTCGGTCACCATCGACCCGTCGCATTTAGAAGGCTTTGTGCAGTTTCTACGCGATGATGCGGGGTGCAAGTTTTCCTCGCTTGTCGATATCACCGCAGTGGATCACCCAGAAGAAGACCCGCGCTTTGTGATGGTGTATCATTTTCTATCGATGTATCAAAACCAGCGCATTCGCGTGAAAATGGGTGTGGCGGACGGGGCAATAACGCCGTCGATATGCGCCATCCATCCATCGGCCAACTGGTTTGAACGCGAAGTGTTTGATATGTTTGGCCTGATGTTTTCAAACCATCCCGACCTGCGCCGTATCCTTACCGACTATGGCTTTCGCGGCCACCCGCTGCGCAAAGATTTCCCGACCACGGGCTATACCGAAGTGCGCTATGACGAGGCGCAAAAGCGCGTCGTCTACGAACCCGTTTCCCTCGTGCAAGAATACCGCCAGTTTGATTTTTTGTCCCCATGGGAATCGGCGAAATACGTGCTTCCAGGCGATGAGAAAAAGGCCTGATCTATGGGCAATGTGCCAGTGATCTTGATGTGTGTGGGGGCTACCAAAGCGGGAACGACTTGGTTGCACGATCAATTATCCGCCCATCCCGATTGCTATCTGCGCACGATCAAGGAATATCACTATTTTTCCACGCAAGAGCCCGCGCATTGGGACAAAATGATCGCCGATACCAAAGGTGAAATTGCTGCGTTGGAAAGCGCTGCCGTGCTGACCGCATACCAGACCCGCCGCTTGGATGATTTGCGCAGCTTTTTGCCCGTTATCGCGCCGCGCAGGGTCGATGCGGCAGCATTCGGTTCTTATCTCTGCGCGGCCCCTGCTGGAACGCAATTGGTGGGCGATTTCACCCCAGCCTATTCGATCATGCAGGGTAAATTCCTGAAACCGATCAAGGCCATGGGCGGTGCGCTGAAGGTGGTTTATCTGATGCGCGATCCGCTGGCACGGTTGTGGAGCCATATCCGCATGTCGGCCGCGCGCACAGCGCCAAATGCGTTTGATACCGCTTGCGCCGACATGCTGCAAAATGTGATTGCAGGCCAAGAGGATGGCGGCATTCGCGGCATGGTGCGGCGCGGCGATTATGCCAGCAACCTGCCGAAATTGCAGCGCATTTTTGGTGAAAGCCTGATGGTGATGTTCACCGAAGATGTGCTGACCAAAGCGGGCTTTGACAGGCTGCTGGCCTTTTTGGGCCTTGCCCCTGCAAGCGCTGATTTGGCAAAGCGCGTGCATGAAGGGCGCGCTTTGGCCATGCCCGCCGCCATGCGCGCGGGTGCTTTGCGCTTTTTGCGCCCGCAATATGATTTTGTGGCAGACCAATTTGGCGATCTGCCGCAGGCGTGGCAGACTGCCATGGCCGAAATAACAACCGCCCCCACCACCCATAAGGTATTGATATGATGGACGGAAAGCTGGAAACGAATGCTTTTGGCGATGCCCTGACGGGCGAGCAGCGCATCCGCAATTTCAACCTAAACTTTGGCCCCCAGCACCCTGCAGCCCACGGGGTTTTGCGCCTTGTGTTGGAACTGGACGGCGAGATTGTCGAACGCTGCGATCCGCATATTGGCCTTCTGCATCGCGGCACCGAAAAGCTGATGGAAAGCCGCACCTATCTGCAAAACCTGCCGTATTTCGACCGCCTAGATTACGTGGCCCCGATGAACCAAGAACATGCGTGGTGCCTTGCGATTGAAACGCTGACGGGCACGGTTGTGCCGCGCCGCGCATCCCTGATCCGCGTTTTGTTCTGCGAAATTG
>CAXNJD010000287.1:0-3320 GCA_964202545.1 Cypionkella sp. | reverse complement strand
AGGCCAGCCCACACTGGTTGGCACGACATCGATTGAAAAATCGGAAATGTTGTCAACCCTGCTAACGCAAAACGGCATTGTGCATAACGTTCTCAACGCCCGTCAGCACGAGCAAGAGGCCCAGATTGTCGCCGATGCTGGCAAGTTCGGCGCAGTGACCATTGCCACCAACATGGCAGGGCGCGGCACTGATATTCAGCTGGGCGGCAATGTCGAATTAAAGGTGCTAGAGGCGATTGCAGCCGATCCATCTTTGCACCCAGATGAGGTGCGCGCCCGAATCGAAGGCGAGCACGCCGATGAAAAGGCCCGCGTTTTGGCCGCTGGCGGCTTGTTCGTGCTGGGCACCGAACGCCACGAATCGCGCCGCATCGACAACCAGTTGCGCGGTCGTTCTGGCCGCCAAGGCGACCCAGGGGCATCGTCGTTCTTCCTGTCGCTGGAAGATGATCTGATGCGCATTTTCGGGTCTGAACGTCTGGATTCCGTGCTGACCAAACTGGGTATGAAAGAGGGCGAGGCGATTGTGCACCCTTGGGTGAACAAATCGCTTGAACGCGCGCAGGCCAAGGTCGAAGGCCGCAACTTTGACATTCGCAAACAGCTTTTGAAGTTTGACGATGTGATGAACGATCAGCGTAAGGCCATCTTTGGCCAGCGCCGCGAAGTGATGGAGGCAGAAGACCTTTCCGATGTCGTGCAGGATATGCGCCTCCAAGCCATTGATGATCTGGTCGATCTGCATATGCCGCCCAAATCCTACCCCGACCGTTGGGATGCACCCGCCCTACAGGCCGATCTGCGCGAGAAACTGAACATGGATCTGCCCATCCCCGCTTGGGCCGCCGAAGAAGGCGTCGATCAGCAGGTGATCCGCGACCGCGTGACCGAGGCGGCTGACACTATGATGGCCGATAAGCTGGCCACCTTTGGCCCCGAAGTGATGCGCAACATCGAAAAGCAAGTTTTGCTGCAAACCATCGATGGCAAATGGCGCGAACATTTGCTGCGGCTGGAACATTTGCGCTCGATCATCGGGTTTCGCGGCTATGCCCAGCGCGACCCACTGAACGAATATAAAACCGAAGCATTTGGCATGTTCGAAGCTATGCTGAACAGCCTGCGCGTCGAAGTGTCGCAAAAGTTGTCGATGGTGCGGGTTGTCTCGGCAGAAGAGCAGCAGGCGATGGCGCGCCAGCTTTTGGCGCAGCAGGCCGAACTAGCCACCCGCAGCGCCAAACCCGTGGCCGCATTGCCTGCAGGCGTGGCCACCTTGGCTGGTTTTGACGCGGCTGATCCCACCACATGGGGTGATCCTGGGCGGATGGATCCATGTCCCTGCGGTTCAGGCAAAAAGTTTAAGCACTGCCACGGCGCATTATAAGTTTGCCTTTGCATAACTTTGCCAAAGGGCGGCCCTTGTGGCCGCCTTTTGACATAATGTTTTCGCAATTGCCCACAGTTATGCCTTAAGCGCGACGCGATTTGTTGTTTCTTTAGGGGCAACAAACTGTGGAGATTATGATGTATTATCCCAAATTCCTGCCCAAAGGCGTAGCAAGATCCGATCTGATGTTGGGCCTTGTGGCGGCGTCGGTCGTGCTCATGTCTGGCCTGATCATGGGCAAGCTCAGCACGGGCACGGCCAATTTTGCTGCATTGGCCCTGCCCAGTTCTGCGTATACCAACGCCCCCGAGGTTGTATCGCAAAACGCAATCGCGCCCGATGCCAACGCATCTTTGCCTGCCATTGCGGCAAATGCTTGCCCTGTTTCGCTGGAATTGTTGGACGAAGGCAACGCAATAATTGGCGGCACACTGCTGGCCCCCTGCTTGCCTGATCAGGATTTGGTGATTGCTCATGCAGGCATGGTATTTTCGGCCAAAACCCTGTCCACGGGGGCGCTGTTCTTTAGCCTGCCCGCACTTAAGACTGACGGGCAAGTCGACATCCGCTTTTCTGATGGGCAAACCGCAACCGCCGCCGTAACGATGCCCGACGCGGCGGGCGCGCAGCGCGTGGCCGTGCAATGGCCCTTTGAGGATGGCTTTGTCATCCATGCCTTTGAAGATGGGGCAGCCTTTGGCGCGCAGGGACATGTTTGGCAAGAGGCCCCAAATCTGCCCGCAGCGGGCGCGCCCGCCAAGGGCGGCTATGTGCAACTTTTGGGCGATAGGGCTGTTGCCATGCCGCTGATGGCGCAGGTTTTTACCTATGATGCCGCCACCCCCACCGACGTGCTGTTTGAGGCGGCGGTAAGCGAAACGAACTGCGCGGGCGAGATGATGGGCGATGTGCTGTTTTCAAAGGGCGGCGCGGTGGAAAAATCAGAAATTACTGTGGCCATGCCCGCTTGCGATGCGCTGGGCGAATATGTGCATTTGGGCTTCACCCCGCCTAGCCCTGCCTTGGCGATGGCGAATTAACGTCCGCAAGACCTGCCAATTGGCGCGGCTGATCTGGTCATATCCTGCAAGGTATGGTTGAAAGCGGGCAGATCGTGGTGAAAGGTTTCGGGATGCGGGCGTGGGCGCAGCAGGGCAAAGACATGGGGCGGGCTTGGCCCTCCTTTGTCCTTTGCGGCGCGCTCATCCTTTGCTGGCCCGCCGCTGCCCGCGCCCAAGACATCACACTTACCTCGCGCGATGGGGCGCTGGCGGTGTCGGGGCAATTTATCAGCTATGATGGCGAATTCTTTCGCCTGACCAGCGAATTTGGCCCGCTGACCATTGCCGCCGACAGTGTGATCTGCGATGGGCCTGCCTGCCCAGATTTAACCGCGCCTAAGGCATTGATCCGCTTGACGGGTGATGGCGAGGCAGCCTTGCTTTTACCCCCGCTGATTGCCGCCTTTGCGCAGGCGCGCGGGTTTGATCTGCGCGCGCCCGAGCGTGCAGACGCGCCAACCCTTTTGCTGCAAAAGGGCAGCCAGACAGTGCTGGCCGAATTTACCTTTACCCCGCGCGCGCCCGAGCCTGCTCGCTCGGCCATGGCAGATTTCGGGGCGGATATGGTCGTCGCGCGCTTTGCCCCATTGGACAGCCCCGCCCAAGTGCTGGCCCTAGATGCGCTGATCCCCATTGTTGCCGCAGATAACCTGCTGGCGCGCATTTCTACCGCTGATTTGGCCGCAGCCCTTGCGGGTGATGTCGAAAATTGGCAGGACATCGGCGGCCCTGATATGCCCTTGGTGGTGCATGGTCTGGAACAGGGCAGCGATCTGGCCGCAGCATTGGCGGCGCGGCTTGGGCAATCGCCGCGTGCCGATAATACCCACCCAGATTTGCCTAGCCTTGCCGCCGCAGTGGCGCGCGATCCT
>CAXNJD010000286.1:0-3320 GCA_964202545.1 Cypionkella sp. | reverse complement strand
CCAAACGATTGCCGCTCATCGTACCAAATCCTTTCGTGAGTTGAGGGCAAATGTGCCGAAAACTGGCAAGCTGTCAATGCAAAACGATCAGCTTCACGCAATTTCAATCATTCTGCACTGCAGCATGATTGAAATTGATTGACAATGCGCGAAGTTGCAGACTAGCGTGAGTCGTCACAAGCGCACTGCTGCGGGACCGCTGGGAAATATGACATGCACGAAACCGAACGCCATAGGATTATCCTATCTGCCATCGACGGTCGCCCCGTTGTGATGGTGGGCGATTTGGTGCAACTGACTGGCGCGTCCGAGGCAACGATCCGCCGCGATATTGCAACGCTTCACGTGCAGAAAAAACTGCGCCGCGTGCGGGGTGGGGCCGAAAGCGTGGCCCCATCGCAATTTGCAGGCATCAACGCACGCCCGTTTTCTGTGAACGAAGGTATTCGTTTGGCCGAAAAGCGCGCGATTGCCCGCGCTGCGGCAGACCTGTGCCATGATGGCGCGCCCATTATCATCAATGGCGGCACAACCACCTTTCAAATGGTGCATCCGCTGACCGCAATGAAGTTGCAAATTTTCACCAACAGCTTTCCAATTGCCGAACATCTGCTGAAATACAGCCGCAATACAGTGCTGCTGCCCGCAGGCGCGATATACCGCGAACAAAACATCATCCTGTCCCCCTTTGACGAAGATGGCAGTCGCCATTTTGCCGCCAAGCGCATGTTTATGGGCTGCCGTGGCCTTGGCCCATTGGGCCTGCTGGAAGGCGACGCGCTGCTGGCCCAAGCAGAACAAAAGCTGATCGGCCAAGCGGAAGAGTTGATTGTTCTTTGTGACAGCACCAAGTTTTCTGCGCGATCCAGCCTGCTGTTATGCCCGCTGTCGCGCATTCATACCGTCATCACCGATGACGGCATTTCCGACCGCGATGCAGAAATGCTGGCACGGGCGGATATCAGACTGATCGTGGCAGAAGTAAAAGCCACGGACAGAAACGCGGCATTAGCCAATATGAACAATGGCGAAGGCTAAGACGCAAGACACGTAACGCTCTATCTGGGAGGATAACATGAGCATTCTAAAGAAAATCCTGACAACGGCAGCGCTTACCTCGGCCATGATGGCTGGGGCGGCGCAGGCGGAAAACGTTAAGATCGCTTTGGTGGTTAAGGCTTTGGGCATTGGTTTCTTTGAAGCCGCTGCAAAAGGCGCTGAAGAAGCTGCAGCAGAATTGGGCGATGTGGAAATCATCTATACTGGCCCAACCGACACCACCGCAGAAGGCCAGATCGAAGTGATCAACAGCCTGATTGCCCAAGGCGTAAATGCAATTGCCATTTCCGCCAATGACAAGGACGCGCTGGTACCTGCCCTGCAAAAGGCGATGGAGCGTGGTATCACCGTTATCTCGTGGGATTCGGGCGTAGCACCCGAAGGCCGCATGATGCACTTGAACCCATCGTCGAACGCGCTGATCGGCAACACCATCATCAAACTGGCCGCTGACAATATGCCAGAGGGCGGCGAAGTGGCGATTTTGTCGGCATCGGCCACCGCAACCAACCAGAACATCTGGATCGAAGAAGCCAAGAAAGTGCTGCCGAACTATGCAGGCGTCACCTTGGTTGACACTGTTTATGGTGACGATTTGGCCGATAAATCCTACCGCGAAGCGCAAGGCCTTATCGCCAAGTATCCAAACCTGAAGGCAATTATTGCCCCAACCACCGTTGGCATCTTGGCGGCAAGCCAAGCTGTGACCGATGGCGGTTTGATCGGCAAGGTCAACGTAACGGGTCTGGGTCTGCCATCGGAAATGGCGGGCGCTGTTGAATCGGGCGCAACCAAGTCCTTTGCAATCTGGAACCCAATTGATCTGGGCTACGCGGCCACGATGCTGTCTTACAACATCATCAAAGGTGCCAAAGCCGAAGCAGGGGCCGAGATTGGCATGGGCCGTATGGGCGCAGCCATGCTGGACGAAAATGGCGAAGCGGCAATGTCTGACCCCTTCACCTATGACGCCAGCAACATCGCTGATTTCAAGTCGATTTTCTAAGATCACTTGACGTAAACTTGGCCCAGCCAGACTGTTATGGCTGGGCCAATTTTAAAAAGGTCTATTATGCCCCCCGCCCTTTCTGCCCCAGTCCTTTCCCTTCGCGCGCTGTCCAAATCCTTTCCTGGGGTAAAGGCACTGCAAGATGTGCAGCTTGACCTTTATGCAGGCACAGTGACCGCCCTGATTGGCGAGAATGGCGCAGGCAAGTCGACGATTGTGAAGGTGCTGACGGGCATCTATCAGCCCGAAGCGGGCGAGATTTTGTTAGATGGAAAAGCGGTGAAATTCCCCAGCAGCGAGGCTGCGGCGGCGGCTGGCGTGTCGGCCATTCACCAAGAAACAGTGCTGTTTGACGAATTGACTGTGGCCGAAAACATTTGGCTGGGCCATGCACCAAAAACCAAATGGGGGCTGATTGATGTGGCCGCCCAGCGCGCGCAAGCCGCCGCGCTTTTGCATTCGATTGGCGCAAAGATTGACCCTGATATTTTGCTCCGCGAACTGGGCATTGCCCAGCGCCATTTGGTTGCCATTGCCCGCGCCCTATCGATTGACGCGCGCGTTGTGATTATGGACGAGCCTACTGCAGCGCTGTCGCACAAAGAAATTCAAGAACTGTATGAACTGGTCGAAACGCTAAAGGCCAAGGGCAAGGCGATTTTGTTCATCAGCCATAAGTTTGACGAGATTTTCCGAATCGCTGATCGTTACACCGTGTTTCGGGACGGGCAATTTGTGGGTGCGGGCCTGATGAGTGAGGCAAGCGAGACGCAACTGGTGCAAATGATGGTGGGCCGCGCGGTTGATCAGATTTTCCCCGCGCGCGCACGCAACATTGGCGATATTGTCCTTACGGTGGCGGGTTACAGTCACCCCACAGAATTTGCGGATATTCGCTTTTCCCTGCACAAGGGCGAGATTTTGGGATTCTACGGCCTTGTCGGTGCGGGCCGCAGCGAAGTGATGCAGGCGCTATTTGGCATTACCAAGCCCAGCGCGGGTGCTGTCAACTTGGACGGGCAGGTGCGGGTTATTCGCACGACCGCCGATGCGATTGCGGCGGGCATTGTTTATGTTCCCGAAGATCGCGGGCGGCAAGGCGCGATCAAGGGCTTGCCCATTTTCCAAAACGCCAGCCTTCCCTCGCTGACCAAAACCTCGCGCGGGGGGTTCTTGCGGCTGGCACAGGAATTTGACCTAACGCGGGAATACACGCAGGCGCTGGATTTGCGGGCGGCGGCGTTGGATCAGG
>CAXNJD010000285.1:0-3331 GCA_964202545.1 Cypionkella sp. | reverse complement strand
CCATCACCTTGATCACCACAATGTCAAAGGCCGATTCGAGCAGATCAAACGCCTCCATCAGGCTGCGGCGTGTTTCATGGGCCTGCCACAGCGCCAGCGGCGAGCCGCGCGTGCCAATGCGAAAGGGTTCGACGGGGGTGGGAAACTTTATATCCATACTTCAGATTAGCCAGCGCGTGCAAAGGCTTCAACCCCCTTGACGCAGCGCCGCCTGCAAAGAAAATCTCAGTTGCGCTATTTCGATCAGCGAAATATCATTGATCAATCTTGCAAAAGGCCAACCAGTATATGCCAACATCTGACCCAGACGCGCCAACACAGCGCATTTTGGCCATTACCGAAATGATCGCCGCGCGCGGGCCAGTTACCTTAGTGGAACTATGCGCCGCGCTGCCCTTTAGCCGCGCTGCCATTTGGCGCGCGGTGGATACGCTACGCCTGCAAGGATGGGTGCGAATGCGGGCGGGGGATAATGCGTTCGAGCTGCGCCGCGAATTGGCCGATCGCCTTGCCCGCGGCCATCACAGCAGCCCCGAGGTCGAGGCGATTGCCCCGATTCGCGACCGCATTATGGGATTTGGCCCCGTGCACGTGGAACTTGGCGGATTTACCGATACAGGTGTGTTTCGCGTTCTGGAAAGCACGCGAAAATCCTATTATGCAGGCCAGTTTAGCGTGCCATCGCTTGTCGACGATGATCTGGCAATTGCGGCCCAACTCACCATCCCACCGCCCAGCTTGGTGCTGCATTTGCGCGCGTTTATGGTCAGCGCCCGTGATGATGAACGGCGGGTGATCACGTCTGGCGAACATGGTCGCCTGATCGCAAAGCTGCGCGATATTGGCCATATCTGGCAAGAAGATCACAGCGGCATTTCGTTGGCTTTGACCGAGTTTCGCGGCTTTGCCTTGCGCGCCGAATTGTGGCGCGTGGGTAAAGGCGATATTGCGCGGTTTCGCGCGCAGATCGAGCCATTCTTGGCCGAGCAGCGTGGGCTTTTCCCCGCCGCCCCCCCCCTGTCAGGCGATTATATAGCTAAGCCCAAAGTCCCGTCCTCAGTTAGAAAAGCATAGCCATAAGCGGGCAGGCGTAAGCTGTCGCCGTTCAAATTGGCCCAATGCGGCCCTTGCAGCAGCGCGTTACCATGCATTCGCAGTTGGACTGGGCTGGCCGATAAATTGAACACACAGCTTAGGTTTGTGCCATTCAAATGGCGGCGCAGGGCCAGAACAGGTTCGGGTAGATCAAAGAACTGTGCGCTGCCAAAACGCAAAACATGCGAATCGCGGCGCAGGCTAAGGGCAGCGCGATAGGCATTCAACATTGATCCGTCGCCTTGAATATCCATCGCCGCGCGCAGTTGCGCAGGCTTTACAGGCAGCCAAGGCTCTGCCGTGGAAAAGCCAGCAAAGGGCGCGTTATGCGCCCAGACCATCGGGGTGCGACACCCATCACGGCCTTTATTTTCGGGCCAGAAATCGATATAGCCCAGATCGCGCAATTCGTGAAACTCGATGTCGGTTTCCGTCTGGCCCAACTCTTCGCCCTGATAAATGCCCAGTGTTCCAGGCAGGGACACTAAAAGGTTAATCGCTTGGCGCGCAATTGCGTTTGTATCGCCGCCAGCGGGCGTCCAGCGGCTGGCGTGGCGCATCACATCATGGTTGGAAAACGACCAGCAGGGCCAGCCATCGGGCGCGCCCGATTGAAAATCACGGATGCATTTGCGAAAATGCGCCGCCGTGTAATCAGGCCCCAGCATGGCAAAGGAATAGGCCATATGCAGGCGCGTTTGCCCCGATGTATAGGCACCCATCAGACCAATTTGGCGTGCCTCGCTATCGCCCACCTCGCCTACCAACGCGCGCGAATTAAACTCATCCACCAATGCACGGATACGTTCCAAAATGGCCAAGTTTTCGGGCTGCGATTTCGAATACTCGTGGTCTTGCGCCTCGTATGGATTGATCGGAAAGCCTTTCGGCCCCAGTGGGGCTGGGCCATTGTCGCGCAGTTGTGCGTCGTGGGTATAGAAATTGACCGTGTCCAAACGGAACCCATCCACCCCGCGTTCCAACCAAAAGCGCATGGTTTCCAGCAGCGCGTCCACCGCGTCCGCACAATGAAAATTCAGATCAGGCTGCGAGGTCAGGAAATTGTGCAGGTAATACTGGCGGCGACGCGGATCAAACATCCACGCGCTGCCGCCAAAAACCGAAAGCCAATTGTTCGGCGGGCCGCCGTCGGGTTTAGGGTCTGCCCAAACATACCAATCAGCCTTGGGGTTCGTACGATTGGCGCGGCTTTCTTTGAACCAAGAATGCTGATCAGAGGAATGCGAAATCACCTGATCGATGATCACCTTTAGCCCCAGATCATGCGCCCGCTCCAGTAGGGCGTCAAAATCATCCATCGTGCCAAACAGCGGGTTAATGCCCGTATAATCAGATACATCATAGCCCATGTCGCGGTCAGGCGAGGTGAAGAACGGGGATAGCCAAATCGCATCTACGCCCAAATCGGCAACATGCGAAAGACGCTGAGTAATGCCGGGCAAATCGCCAATACCATCGCCATTACTGTCTTGAAAAGACCGCGGATAAATCTGGTAAATTACCCCGCCGCGCCACCAATCTTGATCCATCTTGCCCCCCGCTTTGCCTTTCAAATTGCTTGCACATTCTGCCCGCGATTTGCAAGCAAGGCCGCACTAGGACAGGTTAGAATAGTCAAAGCACGTGAAATCTGCGCTCCACCCCTGCCCCGTTAAATCCATCGCAAACATGCCAATGAATGCGCCCGTAAAGCTGGCATGTTCGCCTGCGCCGCCCTCGTCTGAGATAAGCGAGGCATCAAGGGGCGCACCGAAAGCCAACCGCGCGCCCGCTTGCTGCCAAAAGAATTGCAAATCAGCGCCGCGCACTTCGGCGCTGATAGTGATCGGGCCAGCTTCAATTGCCACAGTTGCGCCAAAACTCAGCGCCTCAGTCACATCGCCCGCGCAAGATACTTGCTGCAGCACAAGTAGGCGCTTGGCATCGCGCGTGACCCAAGCCGCGTGGAATTTGTGGCGGTTATAGTAATGCACCAAACCCGCCGCGCGCTGAAAATTGGGCGGTGCGGCAGATAGCGTAGTTGCCGCGTCAATATTCCTTTCTTCCTGCCGCCGCGCGATCAGCGATTGTTCAAACCACGACCCGATGCTTTCGCGCCCCATCAGGCGCAGCGCCCCCTGCCCCAAAGAAAACAGCCGTTCGGGAAAAGGGGTGCGCAGCCATTGAAAATCGTGCGGCAACTGCGTGGCAGTTATGAAATCATAGCGCAGCGGTA
>CAXNJD010000284.1:0-3331 GCA_964202545.1 Cypionkella sp. | reverse complement strand
CGCGATGCGCGCCAGCATGGGGTGATGGTGCTGCCGCCCTGCATCAACGCCAGCCATTGGGATTGTGTGATGGAAGAACGCCCCGAAGGGCTGGCCCTGCGCCTTGGCTTTCGCCAGATCAAAGGCATGGGCGAAGAGGAAGCGCAGTGGATCGTGGCCGCGCGCGGCAATGGATACGCCGAGGTGGGCGATGTTTGGCGGCGCGCGGGGGTTGGGGCGGGCGTGATTGCGCGTCTGGCCGAAGCGGATTGCTTTGCCGCATTGGGCCTAACCCGCCGCGCCGCGCTATGGTCGGCCAAGGCCATTTCAGGCGATGCCCCCCTGCCCCTATTCGCGCAGGATTTGGACGGCGAAGTGGTGGCCGAGCCGCATATCGTGTTTGCCCAGATGAGTGAGGGGGAGGCTGTGGTAGAGGATTATATCGCGATGCGGCTTACGCTGCGCAGCCATCCTATGGCAATTTTGAGGCCGTATTTGATGGCAGGGAGGGTGTCTGCCGCCCCACTCCCACCACAGGGCCGCGCACGCCCTCGGGCGGGCGCTGGGTAGAAGTGCTGCACGCTTTATGGCTCCGATCCCTCCTACGGCAGTTCTAGGGACTGGCGTCAAAGTGCGCTCTCCCGTGCGGGAAGGAGGGCGCGGGCCGGCGGCGCTATAGCGCCTTGATTCCGGCCCAAGGGGGTCATCCCGTCCAGCCCCCCTGCGCTCGCAGGGGGGCTCGCGCGTTTGAGGCTGAAAAAGGTCCACTGGACCTTTTTCGCGCGGCTAAGCCGCGCCCCAAAACCCCTCCCCCTCACAAAACCAACCCGCAGGCATGTCTTTCCCAATCGCGTAAAACAGCCACAATCGCTCGCCCCCCTCTACCTCGATGCGCCAATAGTCGCGCGGGCCTGATCGCCATTCGGGGGCATCGAACCACCATTCGGGCGCGATGCGTTCGGGGCCTAGGGCGACGCGGGTTTGCCACATCCGCCCGCGCCATTTGAAGGTTGCGGGCGGGGTTGGGTTATCTTCGGGCGCGCCCACCATTTCGGGCGGGAAGATCAGCAGGGGGCGCGGGCTGGGCGGGCTTGGCCATTCGGGGGCCTCGCCCACCGCTTGGGCGGCCCCCCCCAAACCAAACCATGCGGCGGCAAGGGGCTGGGCGGCTTTGGCGGGGATATGGCTGTGCGCGGGGGCAAGGCGCTGCACCTGCTCTGGCCCCAGTTTCGCGCCCAGTTTGCCAATTAGATCATCCAAATCGGTGTCATGGCTTGCGCGCGATTGCACGCGCTGGCCTGCGTCCAGATGGCCTGCGTGTTGCAGGGCGGGAAGAGGTTCGGTGGCAAAGGCGTGCAGGCGCAGACAATCAATGCCGAAGCCTGCGTCAATAAGGTCCAGCTTTAGCATCAGCAGGGGCCGTATGCGATCGGGATGATCGGCGGGGCGGGCAAGGCCGACCTCAACGCTCGATACCCCGCCGCCCGCGCGAAAGGCGGTAAGGCGCAGCGAACGCGCGCCAAACCCCTTGGCGCGCAGGCCGTCGCACAGGCGGGGCAGCAGGCGGTCAACACCCGCCTCGATATCGCTGCGCAGCCCGATAGGGTCTGGAAAGCTGAGCCGTGTGGCAAAGTGATTTTCACCGCGCGCGGGGCTGATCGGTTCAGGCTCCAGCCCCATGGCCTGATCTAACCTGCGCAGCGCCACCGCGCCAAAACGGCGCGCGAACGGCGCGCGGGGCAGCGCGATGACATCGCGCACATGGCGCAGGCCAAGGCGCTGCAAGCCATCTACCACGGCGCTATCCAACCGCAGCGCGGCCAGCGGCAGCGGCCCCAGCACTGCCGCCATATCACCAGACGGCGCGATAACTGCCGCATCCAGCGCGCGGGCCGTGCGCACGCGGGTGGCCATCACCTCCCAGCTTCGGCGTTTTGACGCGCGCGAACGTGTGGCGCGGGCCTCTTGCGCAATGGCGTCGCCGTTTCGATGCCCCCGCCCCACCAATACGCCCGCCGCCTGCCCGCCATAGCGCGCCAAGGCCCATGCCGCCCCGCGCGTATCGGCAATCCCCGCGCGCACCGACAGGCCAAGCGCGGCGCAATCGGCCGCCACCACATCAATCAGCGCGGCCTCACCGCCAAACAAATGCGCGCAGCCTGTGATATCTAAGGCCAGCGCATCAGGGGCATCTTCGGCCACCCAAGGGGTAAACTTGCCCGCCCAGCGCCGCAGACTGGCCAAAAACGCCGCCTCGCCCACAGGATGGGCGGGGCGGTGGACAAGTGCGGGGCACATCGCCGTGGCATCGCGCAACGCTTGGCCCAGATGCAGCCCCGCCGCCTGCGCCTGCGCGCACAGCGAAACCAGCACCTGTGCGCCGCTTACCTCGCCCACAATGGCAAAAGGGGCAGGTAGCGTATCGGCGCGCTGGCGCAGCACCCGCTCGGCAGCAAGGCGGGGAAACCACAGGCATAAGATTCGGCGCGATACAGACATGTTCGCATTATGTTCTTATTTTGCCCCTTACGCGAGCAGATTTTCAGCCAAAAGTTTCAAATGCAAAAGGGCCAGAACCTTTAGGCGGTAGCCTGATTGCCACTATCAGCGCATCGCCTGCCGTGGTCAGCGTTGCTAAATCGGATAGCCCCACTGGTGTCAGCCTAGCAAAAGTCGATTCAATCTATGAAGAAATTTACGAAAGAAACAGTCTACTTTTTGATGAATTTGGCCGTTTGATGACGCAGGATAACAGTTTCGCAACGGCGTTCATCGCTCTAAAAGGCGTGCAGATCTGCGTCATCATAGCGCAATCACATCTACGTGAGGATGCAACCTAAGGATAAGTAGTCATAGAACCTAAAAGCAAAACCATCTAAGCTGCGCTAAATTCACCAACAACGGAGACCAAAATGAAACTGAAATTTATGTCGCTTGCCCTTGGCGCGGCCTTGATTGGCGGCCTTGCGACCAGCGCAATCGCCGCTGACCCCAGCGTCGAAGCACGCCAAGCCCTGATGAAAACGTTCGGCGGTGCAGCCAAAACTTTGGGCGGCATGGCGGGCGGCGAGGCATATGATGCCGCCGCAGCCGAGGCTGCAAAAGCTGCGCTGATTGCGGGCGCAGCCGAAATTGCTGCCAAGTACGAAATGAATGTCGAAGACCCAACTTCGGAAGCAAAGCCAGAAGTCTGGACGAATTGGGAAGATTTCTTGGTCAAGGCCAGGGCGCTGGGCGATGCCGCAGCTGCGCTGGATGTGGCTTCAGCTGAATCCATCGGCGCGGGCATGGGCGCAATTGGCGGTGCGTGCAAAGATTGCCATACGACCTATCGCCAGTAATCAGACTGCAG
>CAXNJD010000283.1:0-3342 GCA_964202545.1 Cypionkella sp. | reverse complement strand
CTGCGCGGCAAAGCCGGGCGGGTTCAGACCAAGCCATGTGGCCAAAGCGATTGCGAACGCCATCGAGATACGCGCCGCCAAGAGTTCGCCTTTTTCGCTGATGTCAGGACGTAGCGCGCCTTTGATCAGGTCGTGGCTGATTGCGGACGAGATCGCCAGTAGCAGACCAGCTGCGGTGGACAGAGCAGCCGCAAGGCCGCCAGCCGCCACAAGCGCGATCACCCAGCCAGGAAGCTGTGCGATTTCGGGGTTGGCCAAAACCATGATGTCGTTGTTCACGGTTGTCAGCTCGTTACCCACAAAGCCGCGCTCGGCCAGTGTTTTGTCGCCCAGCTTTGCTTCGGCCAAAGCAGCGGTTGCTGCAGCTTGGGCTTCGGCAACGGCAGCCTCCAAAGGTGCCTTGTCGGTGCCTTCGGCAGCGTCAGCCAGTGCTTTATTCGCAGCAGCCAGTGCAGTGTTTGCAGCAGCAACAGCTTTTGGTTCGTTAAAGTATTGGATCTGACCGTCGCCGTTCAAATCGGTGAATTTCAGCAGGCCAGTCTTTTCCCAGTTACGGATCCAAGACAACTCGGGCTTGCTGTCAATGTCTGCAATGGTGATTGCAGGGCCATCAAACGCCGAACCTGTGGTTGCTGCGGGCCAGAAGGTTGTGGTGATATTCAAGCGCGCCATCGACCCCACGGCAGGTGCCACGGTGTAGAGAAGTGCGATGAAAACCAGCGCCCAACCAGCCGACGAGCGAGCATCGGATACCTTTGGCACGGTGAAGAAGCGAATGATCACGTGCGGCAGACCTGCCGTACCGATCATCAGCGACATCGTGATCAGGAACATGTTCAGCATGTTGGTGGTGTCGGCGGTGTAGGCGGTAAAGCCCAGTTCCGTTACGACGGCATCCAGCTTGTCCAGGAAGGCCACATCGCCGCCCGTTGGGGCGTAAGAACCGATAAAGCCCAACTGCGGGATGATATTACCCGTCAGCGACAGCGAGATGAACAGGGCTGGAATGGTGTAGGCGGTGATCAGAACGATATACTGGGCCACCTGAGTATAGGTGATGCCTTTCATCCCGCCGAACACGGCATAAGCGAACACCACGGCCGAACCGATATAAAGGCCCGTCGAGGTCTGCACTTCCAAAAAGCGTGCAAAGGTCACGCCCACGCCAACCATTTGGCCGATCACGTAGGTGATCGAGATCACCAGCAAGCAGACCACAGCCACCATGCGTGCGGAAACCGAATAGAAACGGTCGCCCACGAATTCTGGCACGGTGAACTTACCAAACTTACGCAGGTAAGGGGCCAGCAAAAGTGCCAGCAGAACGTAGCCGCCTGTCCAACCCATCAAGAAGACCGAGTTGTTGTAGCCGCCAAAGGCGATCAGACCAGCCATCGAAATGAACGATGCTGCCGACATCCAGTCAGCCGCAGTTGCCATACCGTTGACCACGGGGCCAACACCTTGGCCCGCCGCGTAAAATTCTGCGGTCGAGCTTGCGCGCGCCCAGAATGCAATGCCGAAATACAGCGCAAAAGATGCGCCGATCACCAGCAAGTTAAGGGTAAATTGATCCATTTGTTCCGTTCCCCTTATTCTTCAACGCCGTGTTCGGCATCGACCTTGTTCATGATCCGTGCGTAAACAAAGATCAGAATAAGGAATACGTAGATCGAGCCGTTCTGCGCAAACCAGAACCCAAGATCAGCGCCGCCGATGTGAATCCCCGACAATGCGGGGCGCAGCAAAATGCCAAGACCGAACGAGCAGGCAAACCAAACGGCCATCGAAATCAGGATGATCCGAACGTTTGCAGCCCAGTAGGCGTTGGACGATTTATTGTCCGCCATAAGTGCTTCTCCCTTTTTTGCGGCAACGCTCTCTCCCAGCGCGGCCGTGTTATCCCGCTTGCGCGAGCTGTTTAGATCAACCCCTGTTCATGCGGTTGTTGATCAATTCGTCCACCACCGACGGATCGGCGAGTGTTGATGTATCGCCTAGGCTGCCAAAATCATTCTCGGCAATTTTGCGCAGGATGCGGCGCATGATTTTGCCCGAACGGGTTTTTGGCAGGCCAGGGGCCCATTGAATAAGGTCGGGCTTGGCGATGGGGCCAATTTCGGTGCGCACCCATGCTTCCAGCTCTTTGCGCAGAGCTTCTGTTGGCTCTTCGCCGCCCATCAAGGTGACATAGGCATAAATGCCTTGGCCCTTAATCTCGTGCGGATAGCCCACAACTGCGCTTTCGGCGACTTTGGGGTGGGCAACCAGCGCGGATTCAACTTCGGCTGTGCCCATGCGGTGGCCCGACACGTTGATCACATCATCAACGCGGCCCGTGATCCAGTAATAGCCATCTTTGTCGCGGCGGCACCCGTCACCCGTGAAATAGTAACCCGGATACTGGGCAAAATACGCCTCCTCAAAGCGGGCATGATCGCCCCACAGGGTGCGCATTTGGCCTGGCCAGCTGTCGGCAATACACAAAACGCCATCGGTTTCAGTGGCGGTTTGCTCTTTGCCTGTGGCCGCATCCAGAATGACAGGCTTTACCCCAAAGAAGGGAAGGGTGGCAGACCCCGGTTTTTGCGGGATAGCACCCGGCAGCGGGGTAATCAGATGCCCGCCCGTTTCGGTTTGCCAGAACGTATCGACAATGGGGCAGCGCCCGTGGCCTATGTTGACATTATACCAATTCCACGCCTCGGGGTTGATTGGCTCGCCCACGGAACCCAGCAGTTTCAGCGACGAAAGGTCATGCTTTGCGGGCCATTCAGGGCCAAGGCCCATCAGGCTGCGAATGGCCGTAGGGGCCGTGTAGAATTGGTTGACCCGATGCTTGGCGCAAACCTCCCAGAACCGCCCAGCATCGGGATAGGTTGGCACGCCTTCGAACATCAGCGTTGTTGCGCCGTTCGCCAGCGGGCCGTAAATGATATAGCTGTGGCCAGTGACCCAGCCGACATCGGCAGTGCACCAGAACACATCGCCGTCTTGGTAATCAAACGTCAACTGATGCGTCATTGCCGCGTAAACAAGATAGCCGCCCGACGTGTGAACAACGCCCTTTGGCTTGCCCGTGGAACCCGAAGTATACAGAATGAATAGAGGGTCTTCGGCCCCCATTTCGACATAGGCGCAGTAAGGTTTCGCTTCGGCCATTTCGGCCTTGACGTCAAAATCGCGGCCTTCTGTCCAGCTGGTTTGATCGCCCGTGTGCTTGACCACAAGGCATTTCACATGGTCGTTGCAGTGCTGCAACGCCTGATCGGCGTTTGCCTTCAGCGCGGTTCTCTTGCCGCCACGCGGGGCGAAATCGGCGGTGATCAAAATTTTCGCTTC